>CARDPF010000309.1 GCA_948960675.1 uncultured Eisenbergiella sp. | reverse complement strand
TAAACACAGGCAGTCACAGGACCGGCTTGGGGCGCTGTTCGGGACGGAAAAACGGGTGGAGTATATTTCCATAGAAAAAGAGGGGGTGACGGGGGAATGGATACGGGTATCCCGGGCACATATGAAAAAATATGTGATTCTTTACTGTCACGGGGGCGGATATTCCACCGGGAGCACCGTCTATGCCAGAACCCTGACCACAAAGCTTGCGGAGTCTACATCCATGGATGTGTTTTGCTTTGGGTACAGGCTGGCGCCGGAGCATCCCTACCCGGCAGCCGTACAGGACGGAATGGCAGCCTGGAATTACCTGATGTACTTAGGGTATGGCGCGCGGGATGTAATCGTGGCGGGGGACAGCGCGGGCGGCAACCTTGCCTTGTCCCTTGTACTGAAGCTCAAAAGCGAAAACCGCATTTTGCCCAGGGGCCTTTTGCTGCTTTCCCCCTGGACGGATTTGACGGCTTCGGGAAAAAGCCATGTCTCCCGGCAAAAGGTGGATCCGGTTTTGGATGCCGAATACCTGGAAAGGATGACGCTAAATTATGCGTCGGGACTGGATTTGGAGGATCCTTTCATTTCCCCCCTTTTCGGGGATATGACGGGATTTCCGCCTACCTATATTCAGGTGGGGGACAACGAAATTTTACTTTCCGATGCCACAAGGCTGCATAAAAAGATGGTCAAGGCCAATGTTTCCGTAAAGATAGACGTCTATAAGGGCATGTGGCATGTTTTTCAGATGTCGCCTTTTAAGACCGCTTATGAAGCCATGGGGAAAAATGCGGAATTTATTTATGACATTTGCCGATAAAAAAATTTGCTTTCCGAAATTCCCTGCTTGCGGCGACGTATGTCCGCTACGATTACAGCAACTTCCTACAAAATAAAAAAGGATTTTTGCCTTTTGTACAGAATATATAAAAGTAAGGAAAACAAAAGGTAACGGTTGGGTCAGACTTGTCTGAATCCGGACTGTTACGGCAAAAGGCTGTCCGGCAGGGGGATATACAAATGAATATCCGCGAGGATTTGGAAAAATGGGAAGAAACGCACCTAAGCCCTTACGCGGCTTTGAGCAAACGTTCCTGCGGAAGGCTCAAGGAGGAGGAGCCGTGCGATATCCGTCCGGTTTTCCAGCGGGACAGGGATCGCATTATCCACAGTAAGTCTTTTCGGCGGCTCAAGGATAAGACGCAGGTCTTTTTGTCGCCCATGGGGGATCATTACCGTACCAGGCTGACGCATACGCTGGAGGTATCCCAGAATGCCAGGACCATTGCCAAGGCGCTGCAGTTAAACGAGGAATTGGTGGAGGCGATTGCCCTGGGACATGACCTGGGGCATACGCCTTTTGGACATGCCGGGGAGCGGGCGCTGGACCGGGTCTGCCCCTATGGCTTTGACCATGCCCAGCAGAGTGTGCGCACGGTGGACTTGCTGGAAAAGGACGGACAAGGCCTGAACCTGACCTTTGAGGTGCGGGACGGCATCCGCAACCACCAGACCAAAGGCCACCCGATGACGCTGGAGGGCTGTGTGGTGCGTTTTTCCGACAAAATCGCTTACATACACCACGACATGGACGATGCCATAAGGGCCGGTATCCTTACGGAGAAAGATGTGCCAAAAGAGATCCGGGAGGTGATCGGGGGTACAACGGGGGAGAGACTGGATCATTTTATCCATGATATTGTGTTAAACAGCAGGGGAAAGAAGGAGATTTCCATGTCTGCCCCTGTTTACGGGGCAATGCAGAAGCTGAGGGCGTTTATGTTTGCGCGCGTATACCAAAACCCCCAGGCAAAGGGGGAAGAGGGAAAAGCGGAAATCCTGATGGAGACGCTTTATGACTATTATCTGCATCACTTGGAGCTTTTGCCGGCAGAGCATAGGATGCTGATGGAGAGGGGGGAACCCAGGGAACGGGTAGTGTGTGATTATATCGGCGCGATGACGGACCGCTTTGCGATTGCCAAATATGAGGAGATTTACATTCCCAGATCCTGGCAGTATTGACGTTATGTTCCGGCTGATGAATATGCCGCTCGCGCGGCGGAATGAGAGGAATGATGTACTATCCCGATGAACTGATTGAGGAAATCCGGGCAAAGAACGATATTGTGGACGTGATTTCCGGGTATGTGCGCCTGCAGAAGAAAGGGAGCAACCATTTCGGGCTGTGCCCTTTCCACAATGAAAAATCGCCTTCCTTTTCCGTGTCAGGGGCCAAGCAGATGTATTATTGTTTTGGCTGCGGGGCGGGGGGCAATGTGATCACATTTTTGATGGAATATGAAAATTACTCCTTTCCCGAGGCGGTCAAGGCGCTTGCAGACCGGGCGGGGGTCGCCCTGCCCGAGACGGAATATACGCAGGAGCAGAAAAAAGCGCAGGGCCGCAGGGCAAGGCTATTGGAGGTCAACAAAGAGGCGGCCAAATATTTTTATTACCAGCTGCGTGCCGGACAGGGGAACGCAGCCTATGCGTACCTAAAGGGCAGGGAGTTGTCCGGAGAGACCATGAAGCGGTTTGGGCTGGGCTATGCGAACAAATACAGCGACGACCTGATCCGCTACCTGCGGGCGAAGGGATACCCGCCGGATTTGATCCGGGACGCCGGGCTTTGCAACGTGGACGAAAAACACGGCATGTATGACAAATTCTGGAACCGGGTGATCTTTCCGATTCAGGATATCAACCACCGGGTCATCGGTTTCGGGGGCCGGGTCATGGGGGAGGGGAAGCCCAAATACTTAAATTCCCCGGAAACCGAAATTTTTGACAAAAGCAGGAACCTGTACGGACTGAACTTTGCGCGGACAAGCCATAAGGAGCATTTTATTCTCTGCGAGGGCTACATGGATGTGATTGCCCTGCATCAGGCAGGGTTTACGCAGGCTGTGGCTTCCCTGGGGACGGCGTTTACCTCAGGACAGGCCAGTCTTTTGAAGCGGTACTCCAAGGAGGTGGTTCTCTCTTATGACAGCGACGGCGCGGGGACGAATGCGGCGCTTAGGGCCATCGGCATCCTAAAAGAGTCGGGCATGACCGGGAAGGTGCTCAATCTGGAGCCATATAAGGATCCGGACGAGTTTATCAAAAACCTGGGGCAGGAAGCATTCCAAAAAAGGCTGGACAGTGCGGAGAACAGTTTTTTCTTTGAACTGCGGCAGGCCGAAAAGGAATATGATATAAAAGACCCGGAAGGAAAGACCAGGTTTCATAAGGAAATTGCAAGAAAGCTGTGCACCTTTTCGGAGGAAGTGGAGCGGGAAAATTATATCGAAGCGGTAGCCGAAAAGTACCATATCGGATTTGAGAGCCTGCGCAGGCTGGTGGCCGGATATGCGGCGGGTGCCGGTATGATACGTGCGGTGGAACGTCCCAAATCCGGTTTGCAGAAAAAAAGTACACCGCAGGATAACCAAAAAAGAAACCAGAAGCTTTTACTTACCTGGCTTGCAGACCAGCCCCGTCTTTACAGCAAAATCAGCAAATACATATCGGCGCAGGATTTTACGGAAGAATTGTATGTAAAGGTTGCGGAGCGGCTTTTTGCGGACATGGAGAGGGGGGAGGTCAACGCGGCGGCTGTGGTCAGCATGTTTGAGGACGAACAGGAGCAGCGGGAGGCCGCGTCCCTGTTCCACACAAAGCTTGTGCAGCTGGAAAATGAGCAGGAGAGGGAAAAAGCCTTTCATGATATCGTCTATAA
>CARDPF010000308.1 GCA_948960675.1 uncultured Eisenbergiella sp. | reverse complement strand
AACTATAAATTCCTTGATTTTTTAAGGAAAATCACTTGACAATATAGGGAGGAAATGGTATCCCAGGAAAAGGAAACGGTTAATTCCTGGGTTTCCTTGGGCAGCAGGTTTTTGGTTTTGGCAAATCCACACAGGGAACGTAAGGGTTTTCCCAATACACCCTGCGGAGCTTCACAATAGACCTGTACCACTTCTTTCCCGGCATGTTCTCCGGTATTGGTGATTTCTGTACGGATATGGATGCCGGTATCGTCACAGACAACGGCAGTATGGTTTAGCATAAAGGTGGTATAGGATAAGCCGAAGCCAAAAGGATAGAGCACTTTGTCTTGGGCAAAGGTTTCAAAGTAGCGGTAGCCGACATAAACATCTTCCTCGTAAAAATTTTGGGAGTCATTTCCGTGGTTTTTGGTGGAAGGATAGTCTGAGATGTCGCGGGCAATCGTGTCCGCAAGTTTTCCGGAGGGGGATACCGTTCCGGAAAGCACGTCCAAAACGCCGTTACCGCCCTCCTGACCGCCCTGCCATACATATAAAACGGAGGAAGGCCGGTAGGCATCCACCCATTTCATGTCAATAATGTTTCCCACATTCAAAAGAACCACTGTCCGGTCAAAAATGCCACATACGGTCCGGAGCATGTCATCTTCCTCGCGGGTAAGTAAATAGCTGCCTTCCTCAGCCTTATTATCCTGATCCTCCCCGGCAGTCCTTGCGATGATAATAATGGCAGTATCGGAATCCTTCCGGGCACAACGTACGGTTTTTTCGGTCAGCGGCATCTCCTTTTGGAACCAGGGTTCGGCGGCCCACCCGGCGCCTGCGTCAAAAGGGTTGTCCAGAAGCCAATTTTCATAAGTGGTTTTCAGGCCTTCATTGAGGATAAAACTGCTGTTGGAAAGGGCCTCTAAAATTCCGGTAACATAGCTGGTGTTAACCAGGCCGCCGGAACCGGTTCCACTCTTGTAATAGTTGAATTGCCCCCTGCCAAACAGGGCAATTTTTTCCCCGGCGGGCAAGGGGAGGACATGGTTCTCATTACGCAACATGACGATGCCTTCCGCAACCGCCTGTCTTGCTGTTTTGGCGTAGGCCGAAACGTCAAATATTTTTTCTTTCATGCATAATCTCCTTTCGTTTGCAGCAGCATTTTCGTAACAGCTTGGACAAATATGTCCTGTTTGGGTATCCGCCCATTAAAACCGCCGTGCGCTTCTAATCGCCAGCGCATTTATTTAAGATGGCCCGAAGCAGGGCGTAGAAGGGACTGATGCTTGCCGTAGCCATGCTTTCTAACGGTCTGCGCAGTAAACGCGCAGACTTGTCCGACCTGTCACGCTATTTTTTTTATTATATAACGGATTGGGGCAGTGTACAATCGCAGATTCATAAAATGACAGATTTTGTACAACCTAAAGAGAACAATGAACCTTTATAGGGATCGGAGCCGTTCAAAACGGCAGAATGCGAGGAGAGATGAAAGATAATTGTGGAAAAGTAAAGCAAATTTTGCCCTGTACGGATGAAAACGGATATTACGAAATACGCATGGAAAGCATTGGGGGGTTAGGGGCAAATCTGGCCGGAAAAATGCTGGGCGAACTGGGAGCGTTGTATATGGGATTGAATGTATCCAGCTTTTCGAGTTATGGGTCGGAAAAAAAAGGCTCCCCGGTACGTGCTTTTGTACGGTACAGGGAAGGGGAGGGGGAGATTTTACGTAATGCCCCGGTGCTGTCTCCCCATCTGCTGGGAATCTTTCATGAAGCCATGGCAAAGTCCTACCCGGTATTTGCGGGGGTTTTTGCGCAGACGCAAATTGTCTTAAATACCCGTATGTCAAACGGGGAGGCGGCGGAACAATACGGTGTGCAGGCAGGGACGCTTTACTGTTTGGATGCGGGAAGTTTGGCCAGATCCTGTAAATGCCGGTTAAACATGGTGATGCTTGGGGCAATGGCGGCTGCCAGCGGCTTTTTGGCGATTGAAGGCCTGGAGAGGCTGGGACAGGAGAGTATCGGGAAGAAGTATCCGGATTTGTGGAAAGCAAACCTTGCGGGAATGGAAAAGGGGTATCAGGCAGTTTGCGGACAGCAGGGATTTTTATGTGGAAAAGGGGAACGGCATGTGGATAAACTGCCCCAATCCCCGGCCGGATGTGGACTGGACAGCATGCAGGAGCCTTATGCGGGATCCTTTGGGGATGTGGTGGGGGGAATCAATCCGGTTCCGGGAAACAGCATCCAAAATAACCTTTCGGCGGGCAGGGAAGGGTTTATCCCTGTATTTCATCCGGAAAAATGCATTCAATGCGGGTTGTGCGACAGTACCTGTCCGGATATGGTATTCCGGTTTCGGCCGGGCGTCTTTAAAGGGATGGATACCATGGTGAACCATGGGCCTGATTATCAGTATTGCAAGGGCTGCCTACGCTGTGTGAACGTTTGTCCTACGCAGGCTTTGACAAAAGGGGAAGAAAAATAAGATTTGGCCGGGATGGCAGCAGACAGCGGATTCCCCAAAAGGGGCGAATGAATGAAGGAGGAAATATAAAATGGAGCAACAGGAAACGGTTTTTGCAAACGGAAATGAGTTGGCTGCCCGTGCGGCCCGGCAGATCCGGTATCATGTGATGGGGTATTATCCCATCACACCGTCCACCCAGATTGCGGAAAATCTGGATATGTGGAGGGCAGAGGGGAAGACAGATATCCGCCTGATCGCGGCGGAAGGGGAACATAGCGCGGCCGGTATTTGTTATGGCGCCAGTGCGGCCGGGGGCCGGGTTTTTGGCGCTACCAGTGCAAACGGGTTGTTATATGCATTGGAGGAAATGCCGGTACAGTCCGGTACGCGTATGCCCATGGTGATGAATGTGGCCTGCCGCACCGTATCCGGACCGCTGTGTATCAAGGGGGATCACAGCGATATTATGTATCTTCTAAACGCCGGGTGGCTGATTCTGTTTGCCCCAAGGCCGCAGGCGGTTTATGACATGAACCTTATGGCGCTGAAACTGGCCGAGGAGTTTTTACTGCCCGTTGCCGTAGCATACGACGGCTTTTTTACCAGCCACCAAAAACGCAAATGCAGGGTCTTTTCACAGGATCAGACAGTACAGGAATATATCGGTGCATACGAACGCAGGGAAAATGCATTAAATGTGGAAAATCCCGTCACCATAGGCTCCTACATGGGGGAAAAGGATATTCTGCAAAATAAGTATGAATTGCATCAGGCGATGGAACAGGCGGCGCGCAGGATTCAACCTGTTTTTGACGAATATGGGGGGTTGTCCGGACGGTTTTACCAAAAAATTGAGGGATACCGCACGGAGGATGCAAAGGTGTTGCTGGTGCTTTTGGGTTCCTCCTTTGAGACGGCAAAGGAAGCGGTAGACGAACTGCGGGAAAAAGGAATTGCGGCCGGGGTGGTTACGCTTTTGGTTCTGCGCCCTTTTCCTGCAAAAGAGCTATGGGAGACATGCCGTCAGGCAAAAGTCATTTTGGTTGGGGACAGACAGGACAGCTACGGGGCGGGGGGCGGAAATTTATCGCTGGAGACAAGGGCGTCCATGCAGCGGTTCGGTTATGGGGGAAAAATCCTTTCCAGGGTATATGGGCTGGGGGGAACGGATTTTTATAAGGAGGATGCGGTCAGGTTGTTTGAAGCCTGTAGGGAGGAAACAGCATGCGATTTTGCGTATTACGGGGTGGAAGGCCTGGGGG
>CARDPF010000307.1 GCA_948960675.1 uncultured Eisenbergiella sp. | reverse complement strand
CCGGAAAACGCGTAAAACTCGCTGCGCTCAAACAGTCCGCGTTTTCCGGCTGGACCGGAACGGCATTTTAGGAAATTCCACCGTTTGCATGCCATCATGCGTAAAAAACTGCCGCACTGCAAAGGACTGCCCTGCCGCTGCCACGCCTGCCGACGTACCGCCAAAGCCCATGGCAAAGCGAAATGACATTGGCCCATGACCTGATGATTACTGCTTTTTGCGGAACCGTTTGACCGGCATGTCAGTCATGTCGTCAAACGGTTTCCTTTTCCTGGTATTCCCTGGTGAACAGGAAGGGCAGGTATACAAGCATGTAAAGCGCGATGGTCAAGAGGGTGTCGTCCCATTGTCTTTCCACGTTTTGCGGGGAAAGCAAAAACAGTGCGAGTCCCAGATTATTGTTCAGGAAATGAATGACCGTTACGGCCCATATGTTTTGGGTGCGCAGATAAACCCAGCCGAAGAAAATGCCCATGCCGACACAACCGGCAAGCTGTACAAGAATACTTTGGACGCTGGTGGAAGGGCTATAGTAAAACAGGTTGAGCGGCACATGCCACAGTCCCCACAAAATGCCCAACAGGAGGACGCCCTTTTTCATGCCGAATTTGTTTTGCAGCAGGGGCATGAGGTAGTAGCGCCATCCGTATTCCTCCCCGAAGTAAGCCGCAAAGCTTGTAACAAGGGTAATAGGAAGCAAAAGCCCAAGCCAAAGCCCCCAGTCGGGATTGAAGGAAAAACCTGCAAGATCCGTGCCTGCCAGCAGGGCGATTCCCCAATTGACGGCAATCATGGCGAGATAGAGGGCAACGAAGGCCAAAATGCCCAACAGGCTTTTTTTGGCGTTCCGAAAAAGGCATAGTCCGAAAGCTTCCCGTTTTGCCTTTTTCATGAAAAGAAGAAGGGGCAGGCTGACGAGGCTGGCGATAATGGTGAGGAAATTGACGCATTGGGGGGCGTTTAGGGCCGGTACAAATACTGCGGCAGCGGTCACAACCGTCATCAGTATGGCAAGCAGGGAAAAGAATCCGTAAAACAGTCTGGGAGCGGATAAGGATCCGCCCCGCCCGTCGGGTTTTTCCTCCCCCACAAAAAGGGAGCCGATCATGACGGCAGTGGCGGGAAAAAACATCCAAGCAAGCGGAAACGCGGTTACGTCCTGGCCGTGTCCATAGGCGATTCCCAAAAAAATTCCCATCAGGATGGGCATGCCAAAGGTAATGGAAAAAAAGAATATGGCTTTTTTCTGATCTGTCTGCATTTTTAAGACCTCCTTGCAGCTGTTGTATGATTGATAAAGGCAGTATAACAGCAGGAAGGCTTTGTGTAGCGTTTTTTTTCGCCGGATGTGGGCAGGGCTTCGCAAACGGTATCATTGCCGGGCCATGGATGCCGTATAATTGGCCTTTTCCCGGCGGGAGAGCAGGCAGATGGCGTGATTATCCAGTTCTACCGTTTGTTCTTTTAAGTGTACGGCGCGGATGCGGGTACGGTTGACCAAAAAGCTGCGGTGGCAGCGCCAGAATGCCCCGTCCAATTCCTTTTCAAAATGGTCAAGGCTGCTGTTGAATTCCAAGACCTCACGGTCCATGTGCAGCTGCAGGGTATGGCGGTGTCCGATGGCTTCCAAAAACAGGATTTCTTCCAGCGGGATATGGCGCACGGTATCGAGGATTTTAACCGTGCAATAGCGGCCCTGTCCGGGGGGAGCGCAGGACAGCCGTTCCCGGATGCTTTCCAGACAGCTGCGCACCCGTATGGACATGGATTGGTAATCGCTTTTTACAATATAATCCAGGGCTTCCAGCCGGAGGCGGAAGGTCTCAAAGGCAAGGTCGCCATGTGCGGTGATAAAGATGATAAAACCGCGCGGGTCGCGCCGGCGCAGCCTGATGGCGAGATCCAGCCCGCTCATCTGGCCGGGAAAGTCAATGTCCAGAAAATAGACGGCGGGGACAGGGAAGCCGTCTTGGAGCGCAAGCAGCTTTTGTGGGGAATCCACGGTCTGCACAGGCCCCATGTCCGCAGCAAGGATGGTGATCTGGTTGGCGACAATTTTGGTCAACAGGGCGTTGACCGGCGGTTCGTCGTCGCAAATATATACGGGAATCATATCGCTCCTTTCCGGCCCAAGGCCACCGCCTTTATGCCGTTTTCTGTACGGTAGGCACGTGCAGCTCCTGCACAAAAAAGTCGTCCTTTAAGTAAGTTCTGGAAGCACAGCCCGGATAGCGGGACAGGATTTTTTGGTAACTGGTAAGGCCGGTTCCGTGTCCGCTTCCCTTGGTGGTGTACCCCTTTTTGGAGAGGGCGGACAAATCGGGCATTTGGTCATAGTTGTTTGCCACTGCTATATAGAGTTCTTTTTCCTCCTGCAGCAGGACGATGCGGATCAGGCCGTTTTTACTGGCGGCGGCTTCCGTGGCGTTGTCCAGTAAAATCCCCAGGCCCCGCAGTAAATCGTCCGTCTCCATGGCCTGGGTATCGTTGACTGGCCGCAGCACCTCCAAAACCGCCTGTACATGTCTTTTTCGCATGGCAGCCAGCTTGGTGGTGAGGAGGCTGCGTACCGGGTAGGGCCACAGATTGTTTAAACCGTCCATTTGTTGGATTTCGTTCCCCAGCTTTTTGTCAAAGTAAGTGCCGGTCTGGCGCATAAACTCCTGAATGCCGGCCAAATCCCCTTCCTGTGCCTGCAGGCTGATTCCGGAAAAAAGATTGGTGACGTCGTGCCGAAACGCCCGGATTTCCTGCTGGAGTTCCTCCAAAAGTTCCATGTGCGCCTGCTGCTGGGCAATGGTTTCTTCCTGTGCCAAAATGCGGTCCTGGCTTGCCGTGTACATGGCCAAAAACTGGATCCAAAACAGGGCAATGACGATCAGGGAAAAGAAAAATACCGCATAACCGGCGCCCGGTTCGGCGCCCGGATAAAGGCGGTCGATCAGGGGCCAGGCGCTTAACAGCACAAAGCCGACCATAAGGGTCAAAAACGCCTGCCCCTTCTTGGACAGCAGATGGGAAAAATAGCGGTAGAAGTTGCTTTTGCGCAGGATGTAGGAGATCAGCATGGCGGCCAGCGGCGCGGACATGTACGGGATGCAAATTGTGGTGAATGCGTACAGGTATTTGCCGTCGAATACCGGGCTGTAAGCAATACAGGCCGCGCTTGTCACATTATGGATGGTGTAAATGATAAAATTGCCCAGCACCGCCGCGGTCAGGGTTTGCAAAAACGGCATGCGGCAGCTTTTTTTCAGGATCAGGGCCAATACGATGGCGTTGACGGCAGGAAAAAAGAGCAGGGAAAACAGCCCCTCCTGCAGGGCGCCCTGACTGTCCAGCAAAAACACTTCCGCCCAGGTGGCCGCATGATGGTAAAGCAAAAACAGCAGACAGGGCCAGGCCTTGCTTTTTTTGCCCAAAAGGCCCAGCGCCATTTTGTACAGGCCAAGGCCGAGGCATATCATGGACAGACAAACAACGGATATCCGAAAAGAAAAAGGCATAGGACAAATCCCCCGAAAAATGAGCCGAAAAGATAACAAAAACTGACAGCACTATTATAAAATATTTTGCCCGTTTTGAAAAGTCCCGTCTCGCGCTCTTTAAAAAAGTGCGGAGGCGTTGTTACTATTCACGGCCAATGTCACTTAGTTAAGCCACGGGCTTTGGGAGGCATGCCGACGAGCGGGGAAGGCAGATCTTTTTGCAGGCCGGACACCCCTGCCGGGCGGACGGTTCC
>CARDPF010000306.1 GCA_948960675.1 uncultured Eisenbergiella sp. | reverse complement strand
ATGAAAAAATATAAGAAAAGTATAGCATTATGGATGGCCGGATGTCAATATGAACCGAATCAACATCACAAAACCGGAATTCTGATATGTTTTACGGATTTTTTATATTTCGCAGTTTGGACTGTCTATGCTATCCTGTTAACAGACAAAAACAGTGCGCGCTGTATGTTGGAAGAAAGAGGACAGATTTTAACGGAGGTTTTGAAAATGAAAAAGAGAACACTCAGCCTTGTTTTGGCAACAGCGGTGGCCATGACAGCCATGGCAGGATGCGGAAAAGAAAGCGACAGCATGGCGAACATGAGCGAAGAAGAGCGGGCGGCATGGGAAGCGGCGGCAAACGACCCGTACGGAAAATATCCGGAACTGGTCACTTATACCTGCGGCTATAACCTTACCGCACAGGGGGCGGACACACTGGCCGGCACACCTTATGAAAACGATACGCCCAGCAATAACGCTTACACAAGATATGTCAAGGAAATCTTGAACGTGCAAAACGAAAACATGTTCGAGGCACAGACCGGGGATGACTATAACCAGAAGGTTTCCATGGCGATTGCCGCCCAGGACATTCCGGATATCATGTTTGTCAACGATTACTCCACGATGGTGGAATTGGTGGAAAACGACATGGTGGAGGATCTGACCGACGTATATAACAATCTGGCATGTGAGACCGTAAAAGCGGCTTATGACAGCTACGGCGCCAACAACCCGCTCAATTATGTGACCTTCGACGGAAAAATTATGGCGATTCCGAAAACGCAGTTGAGCGACGGGCAGGACTTTTTGTGGCTGCGCAAAGACTGGCTGGAGAAATTAAATCTCAAAGAGCCCTCCACACTGGATGAGGTGGCGGATATCCTGCGTGCCTTTATCCAGGATGATCCCGACGGCAACGGACAGGACGACACGGTGGGACTTGCGGCGCTGTCCACGGTGTACGGCGATTATCCCAACAATACGTTTGCCATTGACAACATTTTCACGGCGCTCGGCGCGTATCCCGACGTGTGGCTGACCGACAGCGAGGGCAAAGCAGTGTACGGTTCCATCCAGCCACAGATGAAGGACGCCCTGCAGCTGGTAGCGGATTGGTATGCGGAAGGCCTGATTGACAAGGAATTCACCACAAGGACAAATGACGACATTGTGGCATTGATTTCCAGCGGGCAGTGCGGCGCTTACATCGGGCCCTGGTGGTCCCCTTTCAGCCCGGCGCAGACGGCCTCCTATGCCAGCAGGGACGCAGAGTGGATCAACGTGAGCGCGCCGGTGGGCTCCGACGGCAAGATCAATGCCATCAATACCAAGCCCTACGCGGGATTCGTGGTGGTCAGAAAAGGCTATGAACATCCGGAAATCGCAATGAAGATTGTAAACGTCAACTCCGAGTACTCCAAACAGGACACTTCGGACGCCACGAAGGAAATCAAGGAAAACCAGTCCATCGCATATTTTAACTGGCCCTTGTACTGTGAAGTGCAGCCCGGCAACAACGCGGAAATTATGACGGCCCATGTGGCGGATGTTTTAAACGGCAATGCGGATGCTTCCACACTGACCACGGAAGAGCAGGGGTATTATGAAGCGGCAGTCCGGTTCCAGGATGCGGAAGCGGCAGGACAGAAAGCCGATTCTGCGGATTACTCCCAGTATATGTCCAGAATGGTTGCGATTTACAAATTCCAGACTGAGCCCGCCAACTTCCTGACTCCCGCATATTTTGAGACTTCCGAGACGATGAAGACAAAATGGGCGTCTTTGGAGAAGCTGGAGCAGCAGACAATTTTGAAAATCATTGTGGGCGACGAGGATATGTCTGCCTTTGACGATTTTGTGGAGAACTGGACAAAGGCCGGCGGACAGACGATTACGGATGAAATCAACGAGGAGATTGCCGCAAAAGCAGCAAAATAAGAAAAGTAAGAAAAGTAAGAATGGAGGGGCCGTATGAAACAGGGAAATATTGCGTTGGCAAAAGGCAGCGGGCATGCCGGCAGGGAAAAAAGAATGTTCCATCTGATGTTGCTGCCCGGTATGATTATGCTGCTTTTGTTCACATTCATTCCGCTTGTCGGATCATTGATGGCATTCCAGAATTATGTTCCGGCAAAAGGACTTTTCGGATCCAAATGGGTGGGACTGGAAAACTTCCAATTCATTTTCAGCCTGCCCGACAGCCGTCAGGTATTTGTCAACACACTGGTAATCGCTTTTGCAAAACTGGTTTTGAATATTATTGTACCGGTGTTGTTTGCAATCCTGCTCAACGAAATCACGGCAAAGATATTTAAAAGGACATTCCAGACGATTGTGTATCTTCCCCATTTTTTGTCCTGGGTAGTTTTGGCAACCGTTGTGACGAACATGTTTTCCCTAACCGGTCCCTTCAACGCTGTGATCGCAGCGTTTGGGGGGGAGCCGATCCAGTTTTTGGCGGATAACAACTGGTTTCGGAAGGTCATTGTGGCGACCGATGTCTGGAAGGAATTCGGTTACAACTCCGTGGTATATTTAGCGGCTCTTACCAGCATTGATCTGGGATTATACGAGGCGGCGTCCATCGACGGCGCAAACCGCTTTGAGCAGACGTTACATATCACGCTGCCCAGCCTGATGCCTACCGTGATCCTGATGACGGCGCTGAATCTGGGAAATATTTTAAACGCCGGATTTGACCAGGTGTTTAACCTTTACAATCCGATTGTATACGAAACCGCAGACATTATTGATACCTATGTGTACCGTATCGGTATGGTGGAGAGACAGTACAGCATCGGTACGGCGGTGGGACTGTTAAAATCCGTCATCAGTTTTATGTTGATTATGGGCGCTAACAAAGCCGCGAAGAAGCTTACCGGCAGCGGTATCTTTTAAGGAGGGATGGTTTCATGAAAACAAAAATGAATTTTGGAAAATTGGTTTCCAAAGTGATCATCTGGGCGGTCGTGGTCATCTTTACCTTAAGCTGTCTGCTTCCCCTGTTGAATATGATTGCGATTTCCTTCAGCGGAAGCGATGCGGTTGCGGCAAACGAAGTAGGCCTTTGGCCCAAGGATTTTAACGTATCCACATATAAAAAGCTGCTCAACGACGCCCAGTTCTGGAAATCTTTCGTAATCAGCGTGGAGCGTGTGGTGCTCGGCCTTGCGATCAATATGTTTTTTACGGTGTCGATGGCGTATCCGCTCTCCAAGAGCAAGCTGCGCTTCCCGGCACGGGATATTTACATGAAAGCGGTGATTTTTGCCATGCTGTTTTCCGGCGGCGTGATTCCCCTGTTCATGGTGGTGAGCAACCTTCATCTGACCAATACCATTTGGTCTTTGGTGCTTCCCGGCGCTGTTCCGGTATTCAACGTCATCCTGATGATCAATTTCTTTAAAGGGGTTCCGGAATCCCTGGATGAGGCGGCGCGTATCGACGGCGCAAGCCCGGTTGAAATCCTGATCAAGATTTACCTGCCGGTATCCCTGCCGTCTTTGGCAACGGTGGCCCTGTTCTCCATCGTCAACCACTGGAACGATTACTTTGCAGGCCTGATCTATATGAGTAAATCGGCGATGTATCCGCTCCAGACTTATATCCAGCAGCTGACCGTGGATATTACACAGGTGACGGACGCGGAACAGTTAAAGCAGATCGCATCCATGAACAACCGTACATTCAACGCCACCAAAATCGTGGTGTCCACCATCCCGCTGCTGGTGATCTATCCGTTTTTGCAGAAATATTTTGTCTCCGGCATGGTCAT
>CARDPF010000305.1 GCA_948960675.1 uncultured Eisenbergiella sp. | reverse complement strand
TTTGTGTCTGCGCGCTGCAAAGCCATAAATGGCTTGCCACAAACTCGTAAGCCATTTATGGCTTTGCGCAACAAAGTTGCGCAGAAATGGAGTAAATTATGAAACCGATGATAGAGAGCGGTAAAAAATACGGGTTTTGGGATTTCATCCGGATCCCGATGACGGTTTGCCCGCTGCACACGGCAGGGAAGTTGCTCAACCGGGTGGCAGCGTCGCTGATGCCTTCCGTGCAGGTGCTTGTCACGGCGGCCTTTGTGGATACGGCGCTGGCAATTTTTGCGGGCACTACGGCTAAGGAGGCGGTCTTTGGGCCGCTGCTTGGCCTGCTGCTTTTGGTTGCCTACAACAATCTCAACTGGCAGGTGATGAGTTTTGTGGATTTGAAATCCCAAATGCGGCTCACCCGGGTATACCGGGCCGAGATGGCGGCAAAGCGGGCGCGGCTGGAATACCGGCATATCGAGGATAACGATACCTGGGAACTGATCAACCGGGTTTGTAAGGAGCCGGTGGAGAAAATCAACGGGGGCTTCCAAAACCTGATGGGGGCGGCCGACATCGTGCTGCGGGTCGGTTCCATGCTGGTGCTTTTGATGACCCAGGTCTGGTGGGCGGGGCTGGCCATCGTGGCGATGTCCGTTCCCCTTTTCTTTCTGGCCATCAAAAGCGGAAAGCAGATTTATGAGGAGGATAAGGAATCCCAGAAGCTTTCCCGGCGCGCGGATTATCTGCGCAGTGTCCTGCAGGGCAGGGATAACGTGGAGGAGAGGGCGCTGTTTGGCTATACCGGCAGCGTGAACGAAAAATGGCGCCAAAAATACGAGGCGGCGCAAAAAATCTGGGTGCGGGTGGAAAGCAAGTATTTTGTCAGGATGAAGGGTTCCAGCCTGCTCACCGTGGTTTTATCCCTGCTGATCAGCATGGTCTTATTGTTTTCCCTGCAGCGGGGGGACATTACGCCCGGCATGTTTATGGGGCTGGTGACTTCGACGCTGGGGCTGGTGCAGATGATGTCCTGGCAACTGTCCTATATGATGAGCGAGTTGGCCAAAAATACGGAATATTTGAAGGACCTGACCGCGTTTGCGGCCCTTTCCGAGACCGAAGGGGCGCTGGATGTGCCGGACAGGCAGGCGCCGGCCTCTTTTGGGGTGCTGGAGTTTCGCCATGTTTCTTTCCGGTATCCGGGAACCGAGCGGGATATCTTAAAGGATTTTAACCTGAAACTGGAGGGCGGCAGGCATTATGCCTTCGTCGGGGTAAACGGCGCGGGAAAAACCACGGTGACAAAGCTTCTGACCGGGCTCTACGATACTTATGAGGGGGAGATTTTGCTGGACGGGCAAGAACTGCGTACCCTGCCCCTTGCACAGAAAAAAGCGTTGTTTTCCGTGGTGTATCAGGATTTTGCAAAGTACCAGATTACGGCGAGAGATGCCGTCATGCTGGGAAATGTGCAATGTGAGGATGAGGCGAAAATACGGCAGGTACTTAGGGAAATCGGGCTGGCAGAGGCGGTGGACGCCCTGCCGCAGGGGATGCTTACGCCGCTGGGAAAGATTGCAGAGGGCGGGCAGGATTTGTCCGGCGGCCAGTGGCAGCGTCTGGCCATTGCCCGGACATTGTACAATCCTGCAGCGATGCGGATTTTGGACGAGCCCACAGCGGCGCTGGATCCGGTGGCGGAGAGCAATATTTATGAGATGTTCGGAAAAATCAGCGTGGGAAAATCCACGGTTTTTATCACGCACAGACTGGGGGCGGCCCGTCTGGCCGATGAGATTATTGTCATAGACCAGGGCAAGGTTGCGGAACGGGGAAGCCATGACAGGCTGCTTTCCCAAAACGGGATTTATGCTTCCATGTTTGAGGCGCAAAGGAGTTGGTACCAATGAAGAAGGAAAAAAAGGAACAAAAGGATATCAGTATATTCCGGGCGCTTTGGAAGCTTTTGCCGGTCATGGTCAAGGCTGCCCCGGTTTTATTTACCGTGGATATTATCCTGTCGGTTTGCCACGGCATGTTCTGGGGTGTGGAAACCATGATGCAGCAGCGGTTTTTTGACCGGGCCGTGGGGATGGCAGGCGGTACGGTTTCCCTTGGACGGGCGCTTTTGGCGCTGGCAGGGCTGGGGGCGGCAAACGTGACCTGTCAGGTGCTCAACGGTATCTGCAATTTTATGCCCATGGTGGTGGAGAGAAGGGCGGGGGCGAACCTTTCCGCAGCCATCCACAAAAAGATCGCCCGTCTGGAGCCCATCGTGTTTGAGGATACGAAAAGGCTGGAGGATATCAACAAGGCGGAGGAAGGAAAAATACATGCGTTTTGGTTTGTGGAAAATATCCTGTCGATTTTTGACTTTTATCTGCCGTATTTTTTGTTTATGGGGTGGTATTTGTTTTCCCTCAAGCCGGTTCTGGCGGTGGTGATCCGCACGAAGGTATTTTCCCATTTGGAGGATGTGTCCGCGCCGCAGCGCCGCAAATACGAGTATTACGAGTCCTGCATGGTGGACAGGGAATATTTCAAGGAGACGCGGCTGTTGGGGGGGTTTTCCTATTTTAAAAAGCTGTATCTGGATACGCTGGACTGCATGCAGCGTCTCTCCTACAAGGCTACGATGAAGTCCAACCTATTTGAACTGGCCATGCGCTTTTTGGCGGTGGGGGGATACTGCGGTATTCTGTTCTTACTCTACGACGCACTGATGAAAGGGGAGGTGACGGTAGGGGCGTTTGCGGCGGTGTTCAATTCCGTGGGCGCGCTGTATGCCATCATGGAAGAGGTCGTGTGCGGACATCTGGGGGAGGTGGCAAAGAGCGCGGGCGCCATCCGCAACTATCTTCGCTTTTTGGATTTGGGGGAGAGTACAAGACAGGGAAAAGAGGAGGCAGGCTGGGGGGACATTGTGCTGGAAAACGTCTGCTTTTCATACCCGGACGCGCCCAAGGAGGCGGTGCATCATGTGAGTCTTACCCTGAAAAAAGGGGAGACGCTGGCGGTGGTGGGGGAGAACGGATCCGGCAAATCCACGCTGATCCGCCTGATTAGCGGCCTGTATGTCCCCTCCTTGGGGAGTGTGCGCCATAACGGAACCGAGACGAAAACCGTGTCTTTTGACAGCCTGTTTGCCAAAACCTCGGCGGTGTTCCAGAAATACCAGCGCTACCAGATGACGCTTCAGGAAAACATCGCCATCGGCGCGGTGCAAAAGGAAGCCGGGGAGGAGGAACTGGACCGGGTGTGCGCCATGGCGGGGACGGACGCTGCGGATACAGCGTTTCCCGACGGGTATCAGACGATGCTTTCCCGGGAGTTCGACGGGGTGGATCTTTCCGGCGGCCAGTGGCAGCGCATCGCCATCGCGCGGGGTTTTTTCCGTGACCATGACCTGATTATTTTGGATGAGCCCACGGCGGCCATTGACCCTTACGAGGAGACGCGGATTTATAACCGTTTTGCGGAAATTTCCAGGGAGAAGTCCGCCGTGATCGTGACCCACCGGCTGGGCTCCGTGAAGCTGGCGGACCGGATTGCAGTGATGAAGGAGGGGGAATTGGTACAGCTTGGCAGCCATGAGGAACTGATCGGGCAGGAGGGGGAATACCGCAGACTCTACGAAGCCCAAAGACAGTGGTATGAGGAGGAGCCTGCCGGGTAAGGCAGGCTGCCCATGACCCAATGTCATATAGTTTAGCCATGGGCCTTGGCGGTACGTCGGCAGGCGTGGCAGCGGCAGGGCAGCCCTTTACAGTGCGGCAGTTTTTA
>CARDPF010000304.1 GCA_948960675.1 uncultured Eisenbergiella sp. | reverse complement strand
GTCAATGTGCGGTATTTCCAAAGATTATAGAAAAATCCGCCTTTTTTGGACACTTTTTTTTCTTTCATAGGTAAACCACCCCTCCTTCTTTATAGTAGCGATAATCTGCAATCGCTTTCAACAATCATATCTTAGCACTATTACATCAAAAACGCAATATATATATTGAATGATATCTTCTTTTTGTATTTTTTACACAATTTAAAAGAACTATTTTTATAAATAATGCACAACCGACAGTGAAACCGGCAGCTTGTACCACACAGTCCCCTTTTCTTGCAGGCTCCCCTTTAAGAATCCGGTTGCGGGCCGGAGCCGCTGCATAGTGTGTCCGCCTTTTACAGGCCATGCCGTCCCGACCGCCCCGGATGCCTGTCCCTGTCTTTTGCCGCCGCTTATGTATTCCAACTCAATATGCTGATTACTTCCATCCTGATTCTTTGCGCCATTGCCATGCTGCTTTACCAACTCATCCAATGCCTGGAGCACTGCTACAAGAAAAAAATTTAAACAAACGGACGCCGCCATACCAAAATTTCTCCTTTTTGGTATGGCGGCGTCCGAAAACAGAAAACAATAGCAAAATGCGGGTTCAAACCCATGCCTTTTTCAAGTCCTGCTAAGTCTGGCCAAATTTTTCATTTCCTCTTCAATTTTTTCCTTGACAAACTGTGCGATTGCGCGGGTATTCATGCCCTTATAGGTATCGTAAGGGATCGGTTCCAAAAAGCTTACATGTGTATGCACCTTTCTGATGGAATTCATATTAAAAACTTTATAGGAATCGTAAATGGCAACCGGAACGATGGGCGACCTGGAAAGCTGTGCACATTTAAAGGCGCCTGCCAAAAAATCCTGCAGCGTATTATGGTTATCCGTATATCCCCCCTCCGGAAACACAATAAAGTTCCTTCCCTGCTTGACCTCCTCCGCCACCTTGCGGATTGCCGCCACCTGCTTGCGGATATCGGACTTATCCATCCGGATTCCTTTGACCAAGTCAATAAACTGGGAAGTGACAGGGGCATGGGATGCCTTATCGTCTATCACCACCGAACAGGGACGCTCATGAACGGACATAATCCCCAGGGTATCATATTTTCCCTGGTGGTTCGGAAACATAATATAACCGTTTTCTTTCGGAAGATTTTCCTGCCCATGGCCATGCGTATGGATGCGCCCGTTTTTCCGCATCCGCCGAATCATCCGGCGCGCCAGCCTGTATTTCTCTTCTTCCGTATACTTTCCGTCCATCTTTATATAATAAACCGCCTTGATCAGGTAGTAAATCAAAAAAGGCAGCGAAATGCCTATTACATACACCATCCGCAACATTTCCCAAATTCTCCTTTTCTTATCTTCCCTGTATTTGCCCGCAGTGGGTAAAAAGATACCGATACAAAAAGTATTTTAACACTTTTGCCCTACACTGGCAACTCCTTGATTTCCGTGTTTTTCTACTCTGTGTTTGGCGTGTAACAGGACGGACTTCCCCGTCCCGGCTGCAGATACGCCGCCTAAGTCCATAGCCAAACGAAATGACACTGCTGCCTGAGCACATGCAAAATGCCGACATGTGCAAATATCACATGCCGGCATTTTACAGCCCTGACAAAACTGCATGTAAGAGGTTTAAAATTGCAGTATCACGGATAAAAAGTCACTGCACCATTAAGTATCCTGCTGCATATCCCCTCTCTTTGTCCCCGGTTCCAAAGTCACACATTCCGTTTCCCCTTGATTTACGGATTCTGTCTCTTTTTGCTCCTGCTCCGTTTCTACCTCCATTTCGCTTTCCGTCCCGGCTTCGGCCGTTTGCATTTCTGTTTGCATTTCCGTTTGCATTTCCGTTTCCTCTGGCGGGTTCTCTGTATTCTCTTCTGATTCCCCATCCCCTACTGCTTTTTCTTCCTCGCTGCTTTGCGTTTCCAATTCCGGTTCCACGCCCTGTGGTGTGGAAATCCCCTGCGCCGTTTCCTCCGCATGTCCTGCTTTTGCACAGGCATCCGTTCCTGTTTCCGCCGTTTCCGGCAGCGGTAATGCTTGCATCTCCTGCTCTTTTGCCATCCCTAAAGCCGCAGCTTGGGCGTCATACACTATATGGGCCGCAGTAATCTGTCCGTCCAGCATGCCGCAGGAAGCCCGGTATCCGGAAACGGCCCCTTCCTCCATCCCGCACTTGCGGTGCCGCAGGGTAGTGTTTAAAGGCATATCGCCACACAAATATTCCTTGGCCCAGTACGGTTCTTCTACCCAATCCACCAGATAAGGACGGGACGGACATTCCGAATTGTGTTCATGGATTTGTTCTTCCCAAAAGCAGTCGTTTGTGTGGAAATGCTTTGTGGCCGTGTTATAGCAGCCTCCCGGTGACGGCGAATTCTCTGCATGCGGATTGCTCCCCGCCCCGTCCGTATGATAGTGGTATTCGTAACGGATCGTTCCTGGAACCTGCTGCACCCCAAGCACAAGTTTCTGGTCTATGCGCATAATGGCGTCCCTGATTCCAGCAAAGGATGCGTCCTCCTCCACTGAGACACCTTTTGTGAGCAATGCGGACGCCAGCCCTTTCTTTCCATTACTCACATATGTAAAAACCTGGTTTAGGTCCTGACGGAGCGTATGATAAACAGATTCCAAATACGCCATTAACTCTTCGCTATCCTGCCCGGTTTCCGTAACCAAATCGGAAAAGCGGTCAAGAAGCGTCTGGTTTGCGATCTGGAAATTTTGATCCATTTGCCCTCCAAGGCCGGATAGGATTCCGTCTATGTTTTGTCCAAGTTCCCTGAACTTTCCATCCATATCCTGTCCAAGGCCCGTGAATTTGCCGTCCATATCCTGCCCCAATACTGCAATCCTGCCATCCACATCTTGCCCCAAATCCGCAAACCTGCCATCCATATCCTGTCCAAGGCCTGCAAATCTTCCGTCCATATTTTGCCCAAGTGCGTCAAGCCTTGTTTCCCACAGCGCATTTAAATTACCCAATTGCGCCTGAAAATTGTCTGTCAGAACCGAAAAATCACCTGCGATCTTTGCCATATCGGTTTCCAACAAATTTTTCATGCTGCTCTCCACATCAGCCAATTGCCGTACCACTTCCGTCTGGCTTTTTTCCTCCCGCTTTTGCAGTTCCCTGAGCAGCGTATTCAAATTGTCATAGGATTCCCTGAGATTTGTTTCCACCTTACCGATGGATGCATGGATTGTCAGAATCGACTCTTTGACTTTAGAAAATTCCTGCATGGACTCTTCACGGCCTGCCTCGCTGTCCTGCCCCGTCTTTTCCAGCACAGTAATTACCGAAGAAATCTCTTCCAGCGTTTTCCGGATATCCGTGTGGACCAAATCCATATTCTTCTGCAAAGTCTGCATCTGTGTTTTTGTCTGCTTATCCAGTTCTTTCATTCCAACCGAAACGTCTGATGCATTTTCCTCCAGTTTTCGTCGGATCGTTTCTGCCTCCAGAAGTGATTCCTGTCTTTTTTCCAACTGACTGTTCACTTCTTCCAGCTTTTTTTGATTTTCGGCAATATTGCCGTCCAGTTTTTCCAGATACGTAGATGCCTCTGCCATCTCTCCCCGCATCTGTCCTTTCAGGCTGTCCTCCATTCTTTCAAAGGATGCCTTCTCATCATTTGAAGAATTTTTATGAAAATAGCCCATTCCTGCGCCCAGCAGGATCAACGCAATTGCAATAACCGCAACTGCCGTGACTGTCAGCTTCCTCTGCGCTGACTTCGTCAGTTTTCTAACGCCTTCCGCGTCCTCGCGGAAGATCTTTTTG
>CARDPF010000303.1 GCA_948960675.1 uncultured Eisenbergiella sp. | reverse complement strand
CTGGCTCTCCGGCTTCTTCATCATTCCCCAACGCCAAATACTCACGGATATTGACCGAAAAAAACTTATCATTTTCCGGCATTTTCTTTCTCCTTCATCTTCATTTTCCGCAACCGCATCATTTCCCTTAATTCTGCCTCACCTTTTATCTCTCTTGCAGCTACAGGTATATGAATAGGACGGTTTTGGGCAGATTCTTCAATTGCATTGACAAACATCTCCACCTGTTCCTTACCGGAAATGATAAAATTTTTTGTAATGCTTGATGTTGCCATAATAAACACCTCCCTCGTTAGTATAATTCTTCTATGACAATCTATACTCCCTTATTTTTATTTTATTATCTTATTCCAGTTTATGCAACAAAACTTTTATAAATTTATTACCAAAATCGTTTGTTAGCTTTCTGGATTCCCCGACGAGACACCCCAAACCCTGATTCTACAAGGGTTTGGGACGACCCTCCATCCAAATTGAGATTTTCTTATATGATAGGTTCCATAACCTTTCATTCATTTTTTCCCAATTCTCCCTACATGGGGCGATGGAAAGCCATCCGCCCCCGCCACCCTACAAAAACGGAGGTGATTCCTTATGGTAAATGACAAAAGCATTCCCGACCAACTCATTTTATACAGGGGCTGCTCCCACCAAATTAACGGGAACCTGTCCATACGGGTTCCCACGTTAGAAGAAATCTGTACCTACGGCGAAACCGCCTATTTTTCCATGGTCCACACCCTATGCTCCGTCGGCATCGACCTATGCTGGCAGCTGGAGGAATCCGGCATTGCCTTCGACGAAATATCGGATTTTGAGTTGTTCTATTCCCTCCTATGCAAACGCTACGACACGGAACAGACCAAAATCCTATTCGGGGACGTTCTCAACTTTCAGGCCATGCACCTTTACCAAAACGATAGAGGCGAATATTACTTACAGCAGGACGCCGCCGACAACGACGGCGCAGCCAAAACCATTACCCTCACCGAAGCGGATTACCTTGAAATCGTCAAGTACCTGCGGGCGTTGCACAACTTAAAAAGAAACAATGCCGTCGCCGGAAGCAAAAGCTGCCGGAGGGCCTTCATCGAAGACGCAAAAGCGGCATACGAAGCGCACCTGTTAGAGCCTGCACAGTCCTATCTGCTTGCGCTCATCTCCACCATGGTAAATTTCGACGGCTTTAAGAGGGACGACCGGACCATATGGGACATGAACATCTATGCCTTTATGGACAGCGTCAAGAGAATCGACAAAATCCGGAATGCCAGCATGCTTTTGCAAAGCGGGTATTCCGGTTTTGGTATAGACTTGAAAAAAGTCAAAAAAGAGGAACTCGACTACATGGGAGACCTGCGTTGACAGCGCTCCCGCACAAAAAGGAGGAACAAACCATGACAAAATTTAACCCCAACGAAGTTGTATTTGAGAAAATCAGGTACATCGAGGAATTCGATCCCACCACAAAACAGCTGCTGAGCAGACTGACCAATGTCAAAGAGCCCACTTTGAATTTCACGTCTGAAGGCACGCCGGTCACGGACGCGCAGGGGGCGGAAATCGTAACCTTTTACAACGCCGCCCAGGGAACCCTTTCCTACACAAATGCCATCCACTCTTTCGATCTGCTGGCGGAACAGTTTTCTTCCGAAAAGATCGTCGCAACCGAGGACAAGAAAATCGTCGCACCCGTAAGCGAAGTGCTGGAAATTGCGGATAACAAGGTGGTCCTCAAATATGTTCCCGTGGGAACCGCAGGAGCCGAAATCAAATACGTGCAGCTTGTGAATGACGCCAACGAATTCGGCGAAACGCTGGAGGTCTCCGCTGCCGCCGCACAGGGCAAATTTGCCATCGACGCTGCGACTAAGACCCTGACCTTCCAGGAAGGCACGACGGGCAGGGTTATCGTGGATTATGAAGCCGAGATGGCCGAAGCAATCAGCCTTGCCAAAACCACCGACACCATGCCGCCCATCCGGACGCTGCATGTGCACTGCTACTTCCGGAACAAATGCGACAACAATATCAAGTATATCGGCGTGATCACCTTCCCCCGGGCACAGATCGACATCTCCAGCGTGGACGTTAGCCTGACCCCCGACGGCGGACACGCAGTCACCTACAAGCTGCAAAAGCCCTACTGCGACGAAGCCGGAAAACTGTGTTCCGTATTCGTTTACAAGGACTAAGCAAGACCGAGGGACACACCAAAATGACACAAAAATACAACGCTGCCTGCAGTATATGCGGGCAGCGGTATCATGTCTGCAATGCCTGCCAAGGCATAAAAACCCAAAAGCCCTGGCGGACTGTCACGGATACGGCAGCTTGCTATCAAATCTATATGACCCTTCACGGTTATGCAAACGGTGCCATCCGGAAAGAAAAAGCGCGGAAAATGCTGCACGAATGCGTTTTCCCAAACACCTTCCAGCCCCATATCCGGGCACTCATCGACGAAATCATGCATCCTGACGGGAACGCATGATACAACAAGCGAGGAACACTACGATGCAAGTATATTTGGACTATGCAGCGACAACGCCTTTATCCGATTCCATGAAAACCTATCTGACGTCCGTCCTAAACCAGTGGGGAAACCCTTCCTCCCTGCACGCACAAGCAAAACAGCCCAGACAGATCATAGACGGGGCGCGCCGGTCCGTCGCCGCTTTTCTGCACGCAGACACAGGCGAAATCACCTTCGTCCCGTCCGGCTCTGCCGGAAATACCCTGGCGGTCAAAGGCCTCACCTCCGAAAACCCTTTCAAAAACCGGTATGCCGTATTTTATTCCCCAACCTCCCACAAATCCATGCAAAAAGCGTGCGAATCGTGCCTGTACAGCCAAAAGCTTACCGTCAATTCCGTCGGGGAAATCGACCTGTCATTCCTTTCCCAAGTCCTGCAGGACTGCAAAGAACTAACCCCCTTCGTCTGTGTGGAAGCCGGAAATTCGGAAATCGGAACCATTAACGACATCCCAAAAATCGGCTCCCTGATCCATAAGCATAACGGGATTCTGGCCGTGGACGCCACCGGTTACATTCCTTCCTGCCCGGTTGACATGCGGCTGTGGAGGGACTGCGTGGATCTGCTGACCTTTAGCGGACATAAACTGCATGCCCTGACGGGAATCGGCGTACTGTGGAAACACAAAAACATCTCCTTACGTCCTTTGTCCTATGGCACGCAGGAAAACGGCCTGACCGGCGGTACGGAAAACGTTTTGGGCATTGCCTCATTGGGAAAAGCCGTTGCAGATTACCGCTACCCTTCCTCCCCTGCATCCGGCCGGGACGCCCTCTATCATGCGATCATCCGCGAAATTCCGGACTGCTATCTGGTAGGCCCTTCCATTGCATCCCAAAAACGGCTCCCCCATAATCTATATATGTGCTTCCGGGGGGTGGAAGGGGAATCGCTCTTACTCCTGCTGGACTTACACGGCGTCCGGGTATCGACCGGCTCCGCCTGTACCGGCAGGGATTTGGAGCCCTCCCCTGCCCTGTCCGCCATCGGTATGCCGCAGGCGGATCTCCACAGCTGCATCCGGATGACGCTAAACGGACAGGAATCCCAAAAGCAGCTGGACTATGTATGCGAAACGCTAAAACAATGTGTGGAAAGCCTCCGGCTTTTATAAGCTGCAGCGTGCCACACGCCAAAACACGTTACTCTTCACGACCAATGTCACTTAGGCAATGGGCTTTGGGAGGCGTGCCGACATGCGAGGAAGGCGGTTGCTTACGCAGGCCGGACACCCCTGCCGGATGGACGGTTCCTTACGCATGTATACATGCAAAACGGGGAATTTCAC
>CARDPF010000302.1 GCA_948960675.1 uncultured Eisenbergiella sp. | reverse complement strand
TAAATCATTTCCTGAAAACGGTTTTTGATGCCGTCGATGGCGCCCGCCTCGTAAAGCTCCTCATCCGCGTTTAGGATACCGGCCATCATGGCCAAAAATCCCACGCCCATGCTGGACCACAACGCCACGATGATGACGATGGGCAGCAGATAACGCACATCCACCAGCCAGACGATGGGCTCCGTGATAATCCCCAGCTTCATCAGGATGCTGTTTAAGTATCCCGTTTGGTCGCCGGTGAAAATGATTTTCCACAGCACAGTCATCGCCACGCCGCTGGTCATGCTGGGCGAGTAAAAAATCAACGCCAGAATGGTGCGCGGTACCTTGGAAAGCTGTGCCAGAATCCACGCCAGAAAGAAGGATAAAATGTATCCCCCCACGCCGACGATCAGCACATAGACCACGGTATTGGGCAGGACATACTGCATAAAAATCTCGTCCTGTGTAATCAGGTTGATATAGTTCATGAATCCCACAAAGCTCGGGAATTCAATGGTGTTAAAATTCGTGAAGGAAAGACCGATTGCGATCACCATCGGAACGATGATGAAGGTGACGAACAAAAGCAGGTAAGGGGCCAAAAACCATTTTGCCGCCGGGTTTGCGTTTTCCCGCTTGCCGATATTGTTCTTTTTCCTCCCGGATGCCGCCATTTTTTTCACGGCCGCCGCATTTTCCGCCTTTTGTATGGCTGCGCTCATTCGCCCTCTCCTCCCTTCCCTTCCGTTTTCCCAAGGATTTCCCGCACCCGCTCAAGTGTGGGAACCTCATACGGGGTGATCACGTTTCCGTTCTGGTCGTTATAGCCAAACTCCTCCAGCTTACGCTCCGTCTCCCGGTTGATGCGCTTGACTGCATTGTCCAGTGTGCGGCGCAGGTTCTTGCCGTCCACCACCACGGAGTTATAAGCGTTGGAAATCTCACGTTCCACCATGTAGGAGCCGGGCAGCCTGGGTGATTCGTTGATCCACTCCGCCTGCGCAAGGATCGTCTCCTTATCCCTGGTTTTCCAGGGCAGCATGGCGAAGGCTTCCCGGTTTGCCGTGTTCCACAAAAAGGAACTGCCGTAGGTGATCTGTACGTTTTGGCCAAACTGCGCCTGTACCTCGGCGCTGGACCACCACTTCATGAACTCCCACGCCTTTTCTTCCCGCTCCGGGTCCGAAGAGAACATCACCGTGCTCTCCGCCCCGCCGGAGGAATAGCGCAGTACGTTTCCGTCTGCATCCACCGTACCGGGAATGGGGTAGATTTCCCAGCTGTTGGCAATTTCCGGCGCTGCGTTTAGCAGCATATTGTAAACCGCATAGTCCGCAATTCCGATGGGCATGGAGCCGTTGCGGAAATGCTGGTAAAAATTCGGAATGTCCTTTGGCAGGTTATAAATCGTAAACAACTCTGTCAACTCCTTAAAGCCTGCCACGGAGCCCTCGCTGGTGAGGTTGGAGTCCCCCGCAAACTGGGTATACAAAGAGCCCCCGTTTTGCAAAATCAACGGTGTGGTTCCGTGGAAATTGCGCATGGCCAGCATGCCGGCCGTTGGATAATAGAAGTTCATGCCCCGCATCTGTAGGGAGGGCAGAAGGTTTTTCACATCCTGCAGGGTGTCCGGTGTTTCCAGCCCCAGCTTGTCGAAAATGTCCGTCCGCACATACAGCACCCAGAAGTTCATCGTCTCGGGCAGCGCATAAATGCCGTCGTCGATGGTGGCGGGCACCAAAAGCCCCTCTTCAAACCGGTCCGCGATTTCCACAAAATCGTCAAATTCCGTCAGATCCTTGACCGCGCTGCGGATTCCCAGTTCAAAGGGCACGGCGTAGTTGATACCGGTGGCAATATCCGGCGCATCCCCGGAGGCATTGGCCAAAATCAGCTTGTTCTGGTCGGGCATCAGCGCCAAATCCACCTCAATCCCGGTCTTGGCCGTAAAATCCTCGTCGATCATTTTCTGCATGATCTCCAGATACTGCCGGGAACGGTTCACCCATACCTGCAGATGGGATTCGTCCGTATTGGCCGTAGAGTAAGCCTGGGAGGCAAAGGAGGTTACAAACCGTTTGACGCTGGCGCCCATCGAAGCAAAAAATCCTGCATTCTTCGGCAGCTTTGCCCCTTCCTGGTACAAATAAATCCGGTCGATCCCCAGCTGGTTTTTATTTAAGCTGTCGATGAGGTTTGCCAAAAACTGGTTGACCGAGTTGGTGCTGGTGGTCAGTTCCGCCACACGGAATGCCAGCTTATCCGGCTCAGAAGCCAGGCTTTTTAACTGCTCCGAAGCTACGGACGCGGAAGAAAAGGCGCCGATTTTTTTCACCTTCGGATTATACACCTTCACGCTCTCACAAAGTCCGTCCAGCGTATCGGCGTATTCCGTCAGACGATCAATGGCATCCGGTATGTATTTCTCAATATCCAAATCCCGGTACTTATCCTTATTGGTTCCCGCAACCTTGGTGATTTCCAGATTCAGGTTGTTCACCCCGCCCATGATCTTATCCACACCCTCCAGCACATGGCGGATAGGGTCTGCGGAAATGGTAAAGGAAATGGTATGGACGCCGGGTTCCAAATCCAGGCTCAGCTTATTTTGGTCTGCGTCCACAAAAGTCTTTGTCTGGTATCCCTTCGCATAGCCAAGGCCATAGTTGTAAAAGGCGCTGTTGGGAATCTGTCCGTCCACTTCCACGTTGACAAACACGGGGAAATCCGCCTTTTCACTCTGCTTAAAGTTCATCGCCAGATAGTAGGTTCCCCCCTCGGAAACCACAAACTCATAAGTCACCTTCTGTCCCGCTTCCGAAAAGGAAGCATTGTCGATGGTGTTGAGCGTCTTGGTCTCCACCTCATAGGGATCCAAATCAATGTCGTACTCACAGGCTGCACGGATGGAGGAGGCGTTGCGCTCCGACATATCCTCCGCCTGAATCGAAATCAGGTTCTGCCCTTCCGCCTTTTTGGAACCGGTATATTCTGCGATGGCCGGTTCTTTGGTCAGGAAAAGTTCCCCCAGCAGCATGGTCCCTTCGATCATGGAGATCTCCAGTTCGTTTTCCCCTTTCTGCAGTTCCACTGCCAGGGGTCTGGAGTGGCGGTAGCTGGCATCCATGATATATTTGCTCTGCCATTTTACCACCTTATCCGGCATCGGTACGATCTGATTGCCATACCGGTCAAAAGATTTCTCTTCCGGATCCTTCCATGCCGCCTCAAACTCTAAATCGCGCAGTTCGTAAAACTGGTACTCCCCGTTCACCTTCATGGACAGTTCCAGCGGAAGCACGCTGTTGCCTACATCCACATAGTCCATGCCGATGTAATAACGCGCCGTCTCGGGTACATCCACCGTGACAATGCCGCTGTCATGAATATCCAGCTTCACCGCCTTACCGGCGCCTCCCGCATAATCTGCGTCGGACACGACCTCGGTACCGCTGACCGGCCTGAAATGATCCGCTGCCAAAACCCGGACCGGTTCCCCCCCATAATAAGGGCTGCTTAGGCTTTGACTGACTACAGTGTAATTGGTGTCGATCATATCGCTGGAAAAGTCATCCGTAATGTAATTGGATGCCGATTCCGCGTTGACCACTCCGTCAGACGAAACCTTCTCTTTCGTTTCCTCTTCGGCACAAACCGTCATGCTGCCCGCCGCCATCGCCACGGTTAGCAGAAAAGCAAGCAATCTGCGCTGTTTCTTTTCTGGAAACATTCCTTCACCTTCTTTCCGGCAACCGCTTCCAAAGGGCAGCCGCCTTTTATGCTGAAATGTGTGATTTCCTGTCCTTTACTATGAAAGCCCCGACCGGCAGCCGGGCATATGGGCAAGCTTGCTTGCACA
>CARDPF010000301.1 GCA_948960675.1 uncultured Eisenbergiella sp. | reverse complement strand
ACCTTTGCGGACGTCCTAAACGAAAACGGGTATGAAACGGCCTATATCGGAAAATGGCATATGTATGCCGCCGAATTGGGAAACCATTACGACGCCAAAAATTCCTACATTCCCAAAGGACGGGACAGGTTGGGGTTTGACGGGTATTTTGCAGGCTATAACTTCCGGCACGAATATAGTGTGGGAACCGCTTATTATCATCTGGACAGCCCGGAAAAAATCTATTATGATAAGTATGAACCGGATGCGCAGGTGGATATGACCATTGAACAGTTAAAACGCCTGTCCCAAAAAGAAAATCCTTTTGCCCTGTTTTTATCCATCGGAACGCCCCATGACCCCTGGGTAGCCGAAAACGTGCCCGCCCAATACCTGGAACGTTTCCGGGATAAGACCTTTGCGCTTCCGCCCAATTACCTTCCGGACAACGATCCCCATGCGGATGCATGGGCCCGGCTTTCCGATGAGGAGCGGGGACAGCTGACCGAGTGGATGCGGGTATATTATGCCATGGTCGCCAATTTGGATGACAATATCGGACGGCTTTTGCATGCCATCCGGCAAATGGGACTGGAGGAGGATTCCATCATCGTGTTTACTTCCGACCATGGGGAGCTTTTCGGCGCCCACGGCAGAAGGGCAAAAAACATTTTCTATGAAGAAGCGGTGCGGGTTCCGTTTTTGGTGAAATGGAAGGGGCATCTGGATGCCGGTACCAGCAGGGATTTTGTATTTAACACGGTGGACATTATGCCCAGCTTTTTGTCCCTGATGGGACTGCCTGTTCCCCAAAAAGTGGAAGGCTGTGACCTTTCTGCCTGCATTTTGGGGGAAGCGGACACCGACGAGGGCGCATTGATGATGTGTACCGGTCCTACGGCTGTGTTTGGGGACGGCAATGAATGGAGGGCTTACCGGACCAAACGGTATACTTATGCCGTTTTTAAGTCGGACGGACAGGAACTTTTGTTTGACAACCAAAACGATCCCTATCAGATGCGCAATCTGATAAACGATCCGGCCTTTGCCCAGACAGCCTCCTTGCTCAAGGAGAAAATGTACGCTAAAATGAAAGAAATCGGCGATACCTTCGAGCATAACAGCTACTACGAAAAAAACTGGGTAGAAAACCGGCTGATTATGCGGACCGCCACCATTTAGGGGTGCGCATCCACCAAAAACCAGAAAGGAGTTATACGACATGATCGTAAAACGGGCAGCCAGCATTCCGCTGGCAGTGCATGACCCTTATTTCAGCGTCTGGTCGAACCATGACCGCCTAAACGGACAGGATCCGGTACACTGGAGCGGCATCCGCCAGCAAATACGCGGCCATGTGACGGTAGACGGCATTTGCTACGCATTTATGGGAGACCCTGCCTCCATGGAGACAATTCCCCAAACGGGCATATCGGTGACGCCCACAAAGACGACCTATTGTTTTGGGAATGAAAAGCTTTCCCTGTGCGTGTCCTTTGTATCCCCGCTACTGCTGCAAAATCCCACGCTGGTTTCCCGTCCCTGCACCTATGTGGACGTTACCGTTGAAAAAAAGGACGCTGCCAAAGTCAAAGTGGACATATGGGCGTCGGATGATTTGGTATGCCAAAAATTGGACCGTCTGGTGGGCGGCAGCTATCAAAGACAATCCTGCCCCGGCCAGCCTGCTTACACGTATGCTTTTATGGGACGCGCACAGCAGCAGCCTCTTGGGGGCAGTGGGGACAACGTCACCATCGACTGGGGCTATGTCTATCTGGCAAGCGCCAGTTTGGATGCACAGCTGTGCTATGACGAAAATAACCGCCGTATCGGCTGTTGTCTGGACCTTACGCAGAAAGAAACGGACGGGCTGATTCTGGCTTTCGATGACCTGCTCTCCATTAACTACTTTGGTCAATGGTGTAAGGCTTATTGGACGCATGTATACAAGGATATTTTGGATGCCGCCGGCGCAGCGTTTGCGGACAAGGAAGAAGTGCTTGCAAAGGCTGCAGGGCTGGACGAAGAGATCATGCAGAAGGCAGAGCAGATCGGCGGAAAAGAATACGCTTTTTTGTGCGCCATGAGTTACCGGCATGCCATCGCCGCCCACAAGCTGATTCTGGATGAGGAGAAAAATCTTCTCTTTTTGTCCAAGGAAAACGACTCCAACGGCTGCATCGGCACGGTGGACGTCAGCTATCCTTCGGTTCCGCTGTTTTTGCTTTACGACACGGAATATGTCAAAGGGATGCTGCGGCCGATTTTTAAGTTCGCGGACTGCGGTGTCTGGGAATATGATTTTGCCCCGCATGATGTGGGGAGATACCCGTATGCCTGGGGACAGGTATACGGCTTAAATCCAGAGGGAACCGAACGTATCTGTTCCCGGGATCCCGGAAATGTGTTCCCGCCGTTTTACCAATATCCAAAGGGCAGCAGGGTATATGGCCTGCGGGGACAGATGCCGGTGGAAGAATGCGGGAACATGCTGATCATGACGGCGGCGGTCTGTCTGGCGGACAAAGACGCTTCCTTTGCAAAGCCTTATATGGATACGCTCAAAAAATGGACCCGGTATCTGTTGGAATACGGGGCGGATCCCGGTGAACAGCTGTGTACCGACGATTTTGCAGGACATTTGTCCCATAATGTCAACCTTTCCGCCAAGGCCATCATGGGAATCGAAGCCTATGCGCGTCTGGCCGGGCTGTGCGGCGACAGCAAAGAAGCGCAGACCTACCATGAGCAGGCCCAAAAGATGGCGCAGGACTGGGAAAAAAGGGCCGCAGCAGGAGACCATTACGCTTTGGTGTTCGGGGATAGCGGTACCTGGAGTTTGAAATATAATCTGGTATGGGATAAGCTCTTTGGAAGTAAACTGTTTTCGGAGGAAGTCTACCAAAAGGAACTGGCCTACTATGCGCAAAAAAGCAATGCATATGGAATCCCCTTGGACAGCCGCAAGGAATACACAAAGAGCGACTGGATTCTCTGGTGTTGCGCCATGACGCAAGACAAAGAACAGGCGAGCCGTTTCATTGCACCGATAGCCAAGTATCTGGAAGAAACCGACAGCAGATTTCCTTTTTCCGACTGGTATGACACCGTGACAGGGCAATATTGCCATTTCAAAGCCAGAAGCGTACAGGGCGGTATTTTCATGCCGATGCTGATGGCGCAAAAAGAGCGGTTTTCTTAATTAAACCCCCCCCGTTGCTTGCAACGGGGGTTGGCTTTTGGTAACGGTTTGGCCATCCCACGGAAAATCAACTTTACAGGAGGGACGGGAAAATGGATATTATGGCGTTGCGGGAGCATCCGCAGTATAAGGATGAGGCAGCCAACTGGTTTGCCCAAAAATGGGGCATTCCGGTAGCAGTATATGTAGAGAGCATGGAGGCATGCCTGCAAAAGAAAGCTTTGGTTCCGCAATGGTATCTGGTCCGAAATGACAATGCCATTGTGGGGGGACTGGGTGTGATCGCAAACGATTTTCATGACAGGAAGGATTTGACACCCAATGTTTGCGCTGTGTATGTGGAAGAGCCATACCGCTGCCAGGGCATTGCAGGCAAAATGCTGGGGTATGTGTGCAGCGATATGGAACGGCTGGGTATTTCCACCCTTTACCTGCTCACAGACCACACCTCGTTTTATGAAAGGTACGGTTGGGAATTTTTCTGCATGGCACAGGGAGACGGGGAAGAAACGCCCAGCCGCATGTATGTCCACAGACAGTAACCCCAAGGCCGTGAATCAATGTCATTTCGCTTGGCCATGGGCCCAGACGGCGTGCCTGCTGGTTGGGGGTGGAAATTTGGCGGCAGGGCAGCCCTCTTACCGGGCAGGCGCATCCTTG
>CARDPF010000300.1 GCA_948960675.1 uncultured Eisenbergiella sp. | reverse complement strand
CGTGTGCTCTTCCGATCTCTGAAAGGAATTGAAGATATAGGATCTGATATTGTGGAATGCCGGGTCAAATGGAAGCCGTTAGGCCCGCTGCAGCTTGCGGCCCAAAAAAGCATGACCGTCATGGACGCTGCAGAAGCACTTATTATCCCTGCCGGAACCGTTTTACATACACAGACGGGCATATACCGGATGAATGACCCGGTGGAGGTGGGACAGGACAGGACTTCTGATGACGTACAGCTGGTTCTCAATGCCGTTGCAAAAGATGCGCCGCCTACAGGGGTGCTGTCGGAAGAAAACCATGGATTGGAAATGGCATTTGACTTAAAGCCCACAGGGGCCACGGCGATCCGCGCATTTACATTTACACAGGACCGGAAAGAATGGGTGGAGATTTCCGGTCTCTCATTGACTGATATAGTCGATATGCAGCCGCTCACTGCAAGCAGCGGTTACGCAGTCGTGCTGGGAAAGGAACAGGAGCCGTACCGGTCTTACCGGGAATCCCTGGCGGCAGGGAAAGAGCCGGTGCCCTTTTTTGTGGGACTGAAAATGGAAGGCGGCGTATATGACGGCAAAGAACTTGTCCTTGCCTGGCCGGATACATACGACCTTCCGCTTCATCTGCCGCAAATGGGAGGATCCGGCGGAAATCAGGGAAATGCCGGTTCCGATGATAAACAGGACAGCACGGAGCAGGGACAGCGCCCGGTTTTGCCCAAAGAACCCATAGAAGAAGGAGCACCGGCATTTGGAGAACCGCCGGAAGAAACAACGACAGACCAACCGGTTTCTGGACAGGCAGGCGGACCGGTAAAAGACCGGGAGCCGGTCTTTGTACCGGACGGTAACGCAACTGCAGGGCTGTCTGATCAACCGGTGCATGAACCGCCGGTTCCAAAACCCTCACAAGAGCCGGGGGAAAAAACGGTTGCATCCATGGAAACAGATACGGAAAATAAGGCGGGGACAAAAAGCAGTGGAAAGACAGAAGAGGGTGTTCCGGACGGTGTTTTGAATGGGATAACCGAAACGGTTTTGAAAGCCTGCCAAAATGGGGGAGCGCCTGAACGGACACACATACAGCAAAAGTCTGCGCGCACAAGTAAAAATACAGGAAATAGGGCTCTTTTTTGGGTAACGGCAGGTATCGTTATTGGGATGGGCGTAGGGATAGCTGTCATATGGCGGAAATAGAATGTATGGGCGCTTTATGTCGATACAATACGATTTTCGGTCGATTCATGACGGAAGACTCTTTTTGGGGGATTCTTGCGGTATAGTATTTATCGTTACAATGAGGTTCGTATGCATCTGGATCTCTTTATGCCTGCGCGCCGAAAGCAGCGCAAATATCAGGCAATTTGTTTTCATGCGTAATGGCATGCCAGTTAAAAAAGAAGGGGGTTTTGGGTATGGGACTTATGAAAGCAGCAAAAGGGGCCTTGGGAGGGACATTGGCAGACCAGTGGAAAGAATTTTTTTACTGTGAGGCGATGGATAAGGATGTGATGGTCACAAAGGGCAAAAAACGTACCGGTTCACGTTCATCCAATACAAAGGGAAGTGATAATATTATTTCCAACGGCAGCGTGATTGCGGTGGCGGACGGCCAGTGTATGATAATTGTGGAACAGGGACAAATCGTTGAGGTATGTGCAGAAACCGGTGAATTTCAATATGACACTTCCACGGAACCCAGTATTTTTGCAGGGAGTCTGGGGAAAGGCATACAGGATACTTTTAAAACATTCGGTAAAAGATTTACTTTCGGCGGCGATACGGGCAAAGACCAGAGGATTTACTATTTTAATACAAAGGAACTGATCGACAACAAATTCGGAACGCCCAATCCGATCCCGTTCCGGGTAGTGGATTCCAGAATCGGGTTGGATGTGGATGTTTCGGTCCGGTGTTCCGGGGTTTATTCTTACAGGATTGCGGATCCCCTGCTGTTTTATGCAAATGTCTGCGGCAACGTGGAGCAGGAATATACAAGGGAGGAACTGGACAGCCAGCTCAAAGCGGAATTTATCAGCGCGCTGCAGCCTGCATTTGCAAAGCTCTCCGATTTGGAACTCCGTCCGAACCAAATTATTTCCCACAATACGGAACTTGAAGGGGCGATGAACACTGCGCTTTCCCAAAAATGGGGGGAACTGCGCGGGCTCAAGGTCGTTAGTATTGCGCTCGGCTCCGTGACGCTGCCCGCGGAAGATGCGGAAATGATTAAGCAGCTGCAGCGCACGGCGGCTTTGCAAAATCCCAATATGGCCGGCGCTACCCTGATCGGCGCGCAGGCAGACGCCATGAAAGCGGCCGCCTCCAATCCGGCAGGCGTCATGACGGGCTTTATGGGGATGGGCATGGCAATGAACGCAGGCGGTATGAATGCGCAGAACCTTTTTGCGATGGGACAGAAACAACAGGCACAGCCCCAGACGATGCAGGCAGGCAGCTGGACCTGTACCTGCGGCGCGGTGAACACCGGCCGGTTCTGCCCTGAATGCGGCGCTAAGAAGCCGGAAGGAGGAATTTGGTGGCAGCTTTACAGGAATACAAATGCCCGTGCTGCGGAGGCGCAATTACTTTTGACAGCACGATCAAAAAAATGAAATGTCCGTACTGTGACACGGAGTTCGAGATGGAAACGCTGGCGGGCTATGACAGTGAACTAAAAAGCGAGCAGGCCGACGACATGAAATGGGAGACAAATGCAGGGAATACATGGCAGGACGGCGAAGCCGACAGGCTGTGCTCCTATGTCTGCAACTCCTGCGGCGGTGAAATCCTGGGGGATGAAACTACGGCCGCCACGTCCTGTCCGTTTTGCGGCAATCCGGTAGTCATGATGGACCGGTTTTCCGGTTCCCTAAGGCCGGACTGCGTGATACCGTTCCAGCTGGATAAAAAGGCGGCGAAGGAAGCACTCAAAAAGCACTATATGGGCAAACGCCTGCTTCCGAAAGTATTTAAGGACGAGAACCATATTGATGAGGTGAAGGGGGTGTATGTTCCCTTCTGGCTGTTCGACGCAAAAGCCGATGTGGATATCCGTTACAAAGCCACGAAATATAGGACATGGAGCGATAATAACTACAATTATGCCGAAACCCGCTATTATGCCGTGCGCAGGAGCGGAAGTATTGACTTTGCAAATGTCCCTGTTGACGGTTGTGGCAAAATGGCGGACGATTTGATGGAGTCGCTGGAGCCTTTTGATTTTTCAAAGGCAGTGGATTTTCAGACCGCATATTTGGCAGGATATCTGGCGGATAAATACGACGTAGATGCTGCACAGAGCATTGAGCGTGCAAACGAGCGCATCCGCAAGAGCGCAGAGGACGCCATGGCGGAAACGGTAAGGGGATATACCACCGTCACGAAGGAAACGGGCAGTATCCGCTTCCAAAACAGCAAAGTAAAATACGCCCTTTTTCCCGTATGGATTCTCAATACCACGTGGAACGGGCAAAAGTATCTTTTTGCCATGAACGGGCAAAGCGGCAAGATGGTAGGGGATCTGCCCCTGGATAAGGGCGCATACAAAAAATGGCTGTTCGGGCTGACGGGCGCCATCGGTGCAGCGGTCTATGCCCTGCTTTTTCTGGCCAGCATACTATAGGGGGGCGGATGATGAAAAACAGGATGAAAATAGGTAAGGGGCTTTTGGCATTGCTCCTGGGTATCGCCTTTTTTTCTTTGACAGCGCCTGTGGTTTTGGCGGAGGGCGCCGGTGATAAGAACAGGCTTGTGGACAGGGCGGATTTGCTTTCGGACAGCGAAGAGGCGGATTTGTCGGATAAGCTGGATGAAATCAGCAACAGGCAGCAGGTCGATGTGGTGATCGTTACGGTTCCTTCCCTGGAAGGAGCGTCCGTCATGGAATATGCGGATG
>CARDPF010000299.1 GCA_948960675.1 uncultured Eisenbergiella sp. | reverse complement strand
TGTATGGTCACCCACTCCATCAAAAGCAGGGACACCAGCAAAACGGTACACTCCACCCAGTCCAGCCCGAACGAAAACAAGGTTTTGTCCACAAAAATCTGCGGATTGAAGGCGGAAAATCCCCTGCCCAGCATACGCACCGCATCTACAACCGACGCATTCCTAAAAAACACCAGTCCAAACATTACCAGCACAAACGTGCGCAGCCGCTGCAGCCACAAAAACCACCTGCAGCCCGCGCGGATGCCAAAAAACCCCCGCATTTTCACAAACAGCGGCTCTGCCAACTCCCCGAAAACAATGTAGCCCCAGTGCAGCAGGCCGGAGCCGATGATGAAGTTAAAGCTGCCGCCATGCCAATACCCGATCGTAAACCACAGCACAAGCATGGCCAAAAACGTAGTCAACTGCTTGGCCCCCTTTTTCCCCAGCCTGTCCCGCAGCTTTTTGGGCAGCTGCATAAAAAACTTTGTGCGCAAAAGGGGATAAAACAAATACTCCCGAAGCCAAACCCCCAGCGTGATATGCCACCTGCGCCAATACTCCGAAATATTGGCCGCCAGAAACGGGGCGTTAAAGTTCTCCGGCAGCACAATGCCAAAGCACTCGGAAATCCCCAGCACGATATCCATACACCCCGCAAAGTCGGTATACAGCTGGAAGGTAAAGGCAAAGGCGCCCACCCAGATCGAAAACCCCTCATAATTTTCGTAATGGTTAAAAATTTCGTTGGCGATTACCGCCATCCGCTCGGAAATGACCAGCTTTTTAAAAAATCCCCAGACCATCCGCTGCATGCCGAACGTCACCCTGCGGTATTCCAGCTTATGCCCACAAAACAGCTGCCCCTCCATTTCCTTGTATTTCACCACCGGTCCGGACACCATCGTGGGAAAATAGCAGGTGAAAAGCAGAAGCTTCCCATAATTGCGCTGTACGCTGCCGATCTCATAATACACGTCGAACAAATACCCCAAAAGCGTCAGCGTGTAAAAAGATATCCCCATGGGGGCCAACAGGGGCAGACGGAAAAATTTCAACGTACACAAAAGCCCAATACAAAAAATGACAGCACAAATAAGAGCAGTCCTTCGTTTTTTCTGCTCCTTTGTCCTGTCCATCAGGCGCGCCGCCATATATACGGCAAGCACCGCCGCCATCGGATAAAAAACCACATACCAGCCGCCGCTTTCTGCCACCTCCGCCGAAGTCATGAAGTATGCAAAGCTGACGGCCAGCAAATACCCCCACTGCGCTTTCTTGGGGATGATATAGTATACAAAAAGCACCACTGCAAAAAAGCACAGGAAGGAAAAGGAAGTAATGCTCATCCCGTCCTCCTCCCGGTCTCAGATTTTCTGCAGGATGATGTCTACCATTTCTCCCACATTCTTCATGGTCATAATCTGCCCCATGGAAAACTTAATACCAAACTCGGACTCCACCGCCGCCATCAAATTGATATGCTCCAAAGAATCCCAGTCCTCAATATCATCTGCCGTCGTATTCTCTCCTACGGTGATGGACTCGTCGTCAAATACGTCGCGAAATACCCCGTTCAAGGTCTTGAAAACCTCTTCCCTCTCCATTCTGCCTCTCTGCCGGCCACCGGTACAGCCGACGCTTCCTTTCTTAAAAATATGCGTTCATACTTTTCTTACCAGTATAGCACGGATTTCCAAAATGCGCCACTCTATTTTTAATGGTCCCTAATCTGCTCCGAGAAGTTCCCGGTAGATTTCATAGTCAGAATCTTTGAAAACATTGAAAATCACCTCCATTTTACACTGCGGCTGCCTGATATATTCCCGGACAGTATTGACTGCAATTTCTGCCGCCCTGTCATTCGGAAAGTGAAACTCTCCGGTGGATATACAGCAAAAGGCTATGCTCCCTATATGGTTTTGTTCTGCAAGGCCCAAACAGGAGCGATAGCAGGAAGCCAATAAAGCCCTATCCTTCAAAGTAAGTGAGCCCTGCACAATCGGTCCTACCGTATGCAGAACATATTCGCAAGGCAGATTAAACGCCGGTGTAATCTTTGCCTGTCCGGTTTTTTCTTCATGTCCCTGCTTTTTCATAAGTTCTGCGCAAGCAGCCCGAAGCTGAACGCCTGCAAATGTATGAATCGCATTATCAATGCATCCATGACAAGGATGAAAACAGCCAAGCATCTGATGATTCGCTGCATTCACAATCGCTTGGCAGCGAAGCGTTGTGATATCCCCTTTCCAAAGATAAATCCCCTTTTGTATTGGTTCCAAAGATTTATAGTCCGTTATGCCTTTTTGGTTTAATTCTTCCTGTAAGTAATCGTCCTGTATTTGTAAAAATTCGCGGCCTGCCGGACAGGGCATACGAATATTAAAAAGTGAACGCAGAAGTTTTTTCTGTTCCTGTTCATTCGGGGGAATCTTCATACGGGAATACCCTGGTTGCTCTTCAAGCAAGCATTTGATTAGAAAAATCCTTCTTTCTGCCTGATTCATCTTTTACTCCATTTCTGCACTGTTTTGTTGCGCAAAGAAAGGGGCTATACCGGGGAATCGCTTGCGGAGCAGCTGCCCGGAAAACCATACCCTCCCCTACGCAAGCCGCCGCACACCCATAATTTTTAGAAAGTACTGCTCCCATTCCCTGTTTACCTTATCCGGCTGGTATTCCTGCTGCAGCATCGACGCTTTCTTTCCCATCTCGTCCGCCATCCCCGGGTTTTCCAAAAGCTTCGTCAGGCAGGCGGCCATTGCCCCATCGTCGTCCACAGGAACCAGATACCCGTTTTCCCCACTGCGGATCAAATCCTTAGGCCCCCCGCAGGGACAATCCGTGGAAATGCAGCAAAGCCCCAGGGACATGGCTTCCAGAAGCGTATTGGGCATTCCCTCCGTAAAAGAAGTCAGCAAAAAGGCATACGCCTTTTCAATCCGATCCGCAACATCCGTCACCACGCCGGGCATAAAAACCCGCCCCCAAAGCCCCCTGTCCCTGATTTCCCCTTCCAGGCTTTCCCGAAGCGGCCCGTCCCCATAAAGGAATAACCGGCTTTTGGGAAACCGTGTGGCAATTTGGGCAAAAGCCCGGATCGCCATGCGGTGATTTTTATTTGCATCCATTCTGCCCACCGCCACGATATCCTGCGGCCTCTCCCCCGTAAAGCGGGGCCGCACAAACACAGGGTGCACCGAATTTTTTAAAATCACGCATCGTTTCTGCAAGGCTTTTGGGAAAAAACGCACTGCATCCGTGGTCTGCATCACAATCCCGTCCGCCAGCCAAAACAAAGTATCGGCCAAAAGCCGCATGAGACGGCCCGGATATTCCTCCTTGGGATCCGCCACCACGGAAACCACTACTTTCGTCGGCAAAAGCAAATTGGCGCACAGGGCCATAAAATTGTTTTTTCCGATGGTGGATAGTACCAAATCCGCGCGTATCTCTTTGAAAATCCTGCGCAGCTTCCGGTAACGCCGAAACAGATTTTGGACACGTCCCCCCTCTTGCCTTGGCGTAAGGTCGGAAAGCACGCGCACAACACCCTCCGGCAGCGCATATTCATTCTCCCTCTGGTATTGTGTCACCATCGTCACGCGGTATCCCCTGGATACAAAATAAGCGGCTAAATTCACAAATACCCGTTCCGCGCCCCCTTTATGCAGGGATCCGATATAAAAAGCGATATGCTTTTTTGGGTTCTCCATTCCGTTTCCCCTTACCTTTCCATCATCTGCTCATACCACTGCTGAAACACAAAAAACGACCAGGACAGCTTGGAATAATTTTCCCCGCTTCCCTGTCCCCTGTCACCGGACGCCAGCCAGTCCCGTATCATTTGGGACACATAACCGGCATCGAACAGGCCCTGCCGTTTTAAAAAAGAGACATCGCTATAGGAAAGCAGCCGCTG
>CARDPF010000298.1 GCA_948960675.1 uncultured Eisenbergiella sp. | reverse complement strand
GCCCTGAAGGTTCTGCAGCTGATCAATACCGACAGCAAATTCCGTGACATGTGCGCATACGGCGTAGAGGGCAACCACTTCGAATATACCGCAGACGGTTTCGTGAAGAAACTGCGCGACGACTGGAGCTGGCCTTCCTATACGCAGGGCACGTTCTTCATCATGAGCAACCAGGAAGGCACCGACCCCAACCAGTGGGATGAGGTGAAGAAGCAGAACGAAGAAGCAGTGCCTTCTACCTGCTTAGGTTTCGCTTTTGATATCACCAATGTGCAGAACGAGGTTGCAAACGTGAATACTGCATGGGATAAGTATAAATACGATCTGCTGACGGGCGCATCCGATCCGGAAGAAGTTCTTCAGACCTGTATCGACGAACTCAAGGCAGCCGGTCTGGATACGATCATTGCAGAGGCACAGAAGCAGGTTGACGAGTTCTTCAAATAAGCATCTGGCATAAATAACCGGTTTAGGGCATCTTCCTTGCGGGAGGTGCCCTAAATTTATATAACGGTACGGCATGCAAAACGGGCAATGTTATTTCGTTAACGCCTAAGCCAGCCGGGAGGGAAATAAAATTCTCAAGGAGCCCCTGAAAAAGCGTCGGCACTTGGTGAGGTATTTCACGAACCTAGTGTCCGCTACGCTTTTTACGGAGCGAAAGCGTGGCGACGGAGAATTTTATTTGCCTTCCGGCGTCCGTAGACGTAACTTAATGACATTGATTTACAGGACACCATTTTTTGTGCAGATTTTGTAAGGTATTTGTTGCGGGATGAGGGGGAAAAAGTTATAATAGGGGGTAAGGATACGGCATGGGAGAGGACGGTGGCATGGGCAGGGGACACACCACATTTCTGGGATATCGGATTTACAGGAGGAAGTTTCTGGTTACGGCTGCGGTTGTGTTATTGTTGAGTGTTATCGTTTTTCTGGGCATGCTGGTTTTTTTTGTGAATATATGGATGACGGATTTGCAGAAGGAAGCGCAGAACCGTTTTTGGGAAGGGGAGCAAAGACTGGGCAATGTGCAGGCCTGGACGCTGGACTATGTGGACGGAATTTATGAGAACAAGAGGCTTATGGATGATGTGGAGGCGCTTTTGTCCGCGATAGACGAGGCGCAGTATTTGGAGGCGAGGCGCAAAAACAGTCTTGCATCATCCCTGCAGATCCGCTATTTTCCGGGAGATTTAAAAAAGCTCTTTGCGGATAGCCGGTTTAGGGTATCTGCGGTGATTTTGTATTCCGTCAGCGGTATGAAAGCTGTCTGGCCGGCGGCTGGCGGGGATGTCTGCTTAAGCTTTGATTTCCGGAGTTTGGAGGAGATGGAAGGGGTCGGCTTTGGGGGCAGCATTCCGGCTTCCTGTTATTCCGTACGGGATCCGAAGCATTTGGACCGGACGATCGGTACGATGGAGTTTTGGGTGAGCAGCCGGGAACTTTACGAAAAAGGCGACGGGTTTTTGGCGTGCTGGGCGCTGCAGGACGCGGAGGGGACAATTTTGTGCGACAGCGGGCTGACCCAGCGGCAGGCGGAACGGATCAGGCAGGCGCAGCGGGGGGATAGGCAGACGGGCTGGCTGCGGGATGCCGGCGGACATTTGTTTTATTACGCGAAATTTGAGTCCGGGCAGGGACTTTACACCTATCTGATGACGGAAACGGTGTCTTCGGCTATGCGGGACAACCTGTATGTGATTGTGGCTTTACTGGCAGCCCTGGTTTTGGTGGATGGCGGGGTGTTGGTGAGCAGCTATGTGGGGATACGGGCGGACGCTGCATTTTTAGCAACGATTATGTCCATGCTTTCCGGTATGGAGGAAGGTAGTTTTGAGAAGATACGGAAACTGGAACTGCCGTCTTTACACCGGGAAAATGAATATGAAATGATCGCGGTGGCGATGAAGAAAATGGGAATGAAGCTGGAAGGGTACATTGAGCGGGAATATATCCTGAAGCTGAAGGAGCAGGAGACGCAGATGCGGGCGCTGCAGCATCAGATTAATCCCCACTTTCTTTATAATACGCTGGAAACTTTGCGGGCCCGGGCGCTGCAGCAGGGGGAACGCGACATTGCGGATGCGATCGCCATGCTTGGTTCTTTGTACCGCGCGAGGATGCATAAGAAGGAATCGGTGCTTTTACAGGAAGAATTTGAACTTCTGGAAATGTACTTAAAAATTATGGAACTCAGGTATGGGGACAAGTTTGTTTATCAAACGCAGCTGGATGCCGAAATTGCATCAATGCATACGGTTACATTCTGGCTGCAGCCCTTGGCGGAGAATTTCTTTACCCATGGCTTTGACCGGGAGAGCGAATATAATCTGTTGCTTGTAAACGGGCATGCAGTGGCCGGCGGCGCGCAGATTGAGATCTTGGATAACGGTCTGGGTGTAGGGGAAGAGCGCCTGCCTGCAATCCGGCAAAATATGTACGAGGGAAACGACGATCCGGAGGCAGATATCGGTCTGCGCAATGTTTATATGCGGCTTTGTTATTTTTACGGGGAAGGCTTTTCCATGGATATCGGAAATAGCGCCGAAGGCGGGTTTCGGATTTGCGTCTTTTTGCCTGCGCAGGGCGTAGACGGGTAAAGATTTGGGGGGCAAGCATGTATACCTTGGTGATTGTGGATGATGAACCTGCGATTTTGGAAGGGATCGGCCGGCTTTTGGATTGGAAAGCGCTGGGATTTGAGAGAATCCGTAAAGCCCAAAGCTGCTTTGAAGTGATTTCCCATGTAGTGGACTGGCAGCCGGATTTGTGCCTGGTGGATGTGCGTATCGGCAGCGAGTACGGGTATGAACTGATTCACCGTTTGAACGAAATGGGGATTGTGTCCAATTACATTATGATGAGCGGTTACGACGAATTTGATTATGCCTGCGAAGCGATGCGCTGCGGCGCGCTGGATTACCTGCTCAAGCCGGTGGACAAAAAGCAGCTGCAAAAGCGGGTGGAAAAGATTATCGTGGAAAAGCTGCACGGCGAGATGCCTAAAGAGTCAGAAAAGAGCAAGGATCCTGTTTTGGGGCGGTCTTACGAGGAGTTTTCCCCACTCATCCGAAAGATTGTGATGATCGTTGGCATGGAATACGGACAGCACATTTCGCTCAAAAGCATTGCGGACCGTTTCCGGATGAACGCCACTTATCTGGGGCAGATTTTTATCAAGGAGACCGATATGAAATTTTCGGAATATTTGATGGCATACCGCATGCATGTGGCGCGGAACCGTATTTTGGATACCGACGAGAAAATAGCCGCGATTGCGGTGCAGGTGGGATATTCCAACATGAATTATTTTTACCAGCACTTTCATAACTATTACAAAATGACACCTTCGCAGATGCGGGTGGGAAAATAGGAGGAAAGAAAAGTGAGAGTGATTATGTTTGACATCGACACGCTGCGGGCAGACCATATGGGGTGCTACGGCTATGGCAGGGACACCACGCCTGTTATGGATCAGATTGCGCGGGAAGGCACACGGTTTACCGACTACTATTGCCCGAATGCGCCCTGCCTGCCGTCCCGGGCGTCCATGATCAGCGGGCAGTACGGCATCCACAACGGCATTGTGGGACATGGCGGAACGGCGGCGGATTTACGGCTGCAGGGCAGAAACCGCAGCTTTACCGATGAATTGTCTGAAAACGGTTTGTTTATGCAGTTTCGCCGGGCCGGTATGCACACGGTTTCCTTTTCCACGTTTGCGGAACGGCACAGCGCCTGGTGGTTCAATGCGGGCTTTCATGAATGTTTCAATGTGGGACTGCGCGGCGGGGAGTCGGCGGAGATGGTGACGCCCAAGGTGTTGGAGTGGCTGGAAAAGAACGGGCAGGAGGATAACTGGATGATGCATGTGCATTATTGGGATCCCCACACCCCATACCGGACTC
>CARDPF010000297.1 GCA_948960675.1 uncultured Eisenbergiella sp. | reverse complement strand
CGCGCGCAGGGAAAAAGTTGCCTGACGGCAACCGCGCTCGACGTAGCGTGTGCGCAAAGCGCACACTTTTTTACTGCATATCAAAATTTCACTTTTTATCTTATGGGAAACTGCCGTAATCGTGGTGGGAGTAATCGCTGCCGCTTTTTATGCGCCTGTCTTTGGAAAAAATTAAGAATTTTTTTAAAAACCCCACAGGATTTTGGAAAGAACTTCTGTATACAATAGAACAGTCAAAGACGGCACGCAAAACCGTTTTCTGCGCAGCGGCAGGATTTTTCTTGACAAAAGGAAGACAGAGTATTATTGTATTAGAAGAATAGTACAGAAAGGAATGGAAATATGGGAGCGTTGGTGGAAGTGAGGGATATTTGCAAGATTTACAACCCGGGCGAGAATGAGGTACGGGCGCTGGATCATGTGGATGTGGTCATTGAGGAAAATGAGTTTGTGGCCATTATCGGCCATTCCGGTTCGGGAAAGTCCACCCTGATGAATATGCTGGGCTGTCTGGATGTGCCCACCAGCGGATCCTATTTTTTGCATGGGCAGGATGTGTCCTCCATGAGCGACGACGAACTGTCCGATATCCGCAACAAGGAGATCGGCTTCATTTTTCAGGGGTTTAACCTGATCCCGAATCTGACTGCGGAGGAAAATGTGGAATTGCCGCTGATCTATAGGGGAGTGGGGCGCAGACAGCGCAGGGAACTGGCGCAGAAGGCCCTGCAGAAGGTCGGACTGGCAAACCGCATGGATCATAAGCCGTCCGAAATGTCCGGCGGGCAGCAGCAGCGGGTGGCGATTGCGCGGGCGATTGCCCAGGCGCCCCCGGTAATTCTGGCAGATGAGCCCACCGGGAATCTGGATTCCAATTCCACAAAGGAAATTATGGATATTCTGCGGCAGCTGCACCGGGACGGGAGAACGGTGATCCTGATTACGCATGATAATGAAATTGCCGCGCAGGCCAAGCGTGTGATCCGGATCCGGGACGGCAAGGTGGAGGAGGATGTGACCATGGAGATAGAGGCAGGAGGAAAAGAGGCATGAACGGGGAAACGGAAATAAGGCAGACACAAAACGAGGGAAACGCAGCGGTGAAAGAAGCGGTAAAGGCGGAGGGAATCAGTCAGGTGGAAGAAAGCGGTAAAAAGGAAAAGAAGATGGCAAAACGGGAGAAAAAGGCATCCGGGGCGAAGAAAAGATTTAAGAAGCGCTATATTATAATGGGTGTGGCAGCCGTGTTGGCGATAGGATTTTTTATGTTCTCCAGATCGGCGGCGGAGAATACGGTGATGCCGGTGAGTTGTGCCGGCGCATACATAGGGGACGTGGAGGAAAACGTGGCGGCCAGCGGTAAGGTGGGCAGTGCAAAATCCCAGACCTATTTTGCACCTGTGGGGGCAAAAATTGCGGAACTCAAAGCGGCGGTGGGCGACGAGGTCAAAGCCGGGGACATGCTGGTCGTTTTCGATACGCAGGAACTGGAAAAGGAAAAGACCAAAGCGCAGCTGCAGGCATCGCAGGCGGAGAGCAGCTACAAAAGCGCCATGCAGGAGAGCAACGAAAACAAAAACGAGTACTCCGACGCGTCCCTGGGGCTGGATGAGCTAAAGGTGATGGAGGAGAACCAAAAGCAGTATGTGCAGGGACTCAAATACGAACTGCAGGACGACACGGCGGACAAGAAGCAGGATTTATATGAATGGGACAAAAAACTGCAGCAGGAGCTCAATTACCAGAACCGGAAGCTGGCAGAGATGGCGCCAGGCAGCAAGGAAGAGGAAAACACCCAGGAGGTGATCGACAACATCACCAGCCAGCGCGCCGATGTGCAGAACCAGCTGAGCATGCTGGACGATGATGAAAACTTAAAGCAAAAGCAGCGGTTGATAGATTTTGAGGAAAAAAAGCTGAGCGACATGAGCGAGGAGATTTCCCGGAGGGAGTCCAAGCAAAGCTCTTCCGAGGCGGGCATTATGAACGGCTATGCCCAGAAGGAGAAAAAAATTTCGGTGGAAAGCGCGAACCTTTCCGTACAGGAGGCGGCGCAGCAGCTGGAGACTGCGCAGGCAGGCGTGGTTGCACAGTTTAACGGAATCGTGACGGAAATCTCCGCTGTGGAGGGCGCTACCGTCACAAGTGGCGCGCAGCTTTTTACCGTGGAGAGTAACCGTGACGTAAAGGTAACGGTGGAATTGAGCAAATATGATTTGGAAAAAGTCAAGGAAGGGCAGGAGGCGGATCTGACGATTGCCGGTACGGCCTATCAGGGAAAAGTGGAAAAAATCAACCGGATGGCCCAGAATAACCAGCAGAACGCGCCCGTCGTATATGCGGATATCACGGTGGTAAATCCGGACGGGAATATTTTCTTGGGCGTGGAGGGCAAGGCGAGCATCCACACGGCAAAATCCGAGGGAGCGGTGCTGGTTCCCTACGAGGCAGTCAATGCGGACAGGGACGGGGATTTTTGCTATGTGGTCAAAGAGGGGATTGTCTCCAAGCAATATATCGTGACGGGCATTTCCAATGATACCGATGTGGAGGTCAAAGAGGGAATTGCCGAGGGCGACGCGGTAGTCATTGATTCCGGCATGAATCTGGAAGAGGGCATGCAGGTAATGCCTGTGATGCAGTAAATGCGCAGAATTGTCCAAACTGTAACGATTTAAGTGCCCAAAGCGGGCGGAATGAGAGGAAACATGTCGCAATTTTGGGAATATTTGAAAATTGCCCTGATGAATATTAAGAGTAATAAAGGACGGTCGTTTTTGACCATGCTCGGTATCATTATCGGCATTTCTTCCGTGATTATGATCATCTCCGTGGGAAACGGAATCAAGGCGGAGGTGAACGGGGAGTTAAACGATATGGCGGGCGGTCAGGTGGCGATCTATGCAAATAACAGGGACAGTGATAATCCGGTATATTTTACGGAGGAGGATTTTGACGCGCTGGCCAGTCTGGATCATGTAAAAGGCGTGACGCCGGTTTACACGCTTTACGGAACCACCAGCACCAGAAAAGGAAGCACGAGCCTCTATATTTCCTGCGGTACCACGGGACTGGAGTACAACAGCAGCGACCCGATTGTCAAGGGGCATTATTTTACGGAGAGTGATTATTACGGACAAAAACGTGTCTGCGTGCTTCCGGAGAGCGCGGCCAGGCAGCTGTTTGGCAATACGGATGTGCTGGGCATGACGCTGGAGGTGGATGTATACGGTGTTTCGCAGGATTTTACGGTCATCGGCATCCGCAAGGACAGTTCGGCGAGTCTCATCAATATGATGAACGGGGACATGCTGACCATGGAAATTCCACTGTCCGTGATAGAGACTTTCGGGTTTTACCTGGGGGAGTATGAGCAGCTCTACATCATGGGGGAAAGCAATGAGTACGGCGAGCAGATTGCCCGGGAAAGCGTGGCGCTGATGGAGCGGCGGCACCGGGTGCGCGGGGAGGGCATCATCATGGTGGAGAGCTTTAATGACGCGCTGGCACAGGTCAATTCGGTGTTGAGTTATATTACGGCCTTTGTGGTGCTGGTGGCGGCCATTTCCCTTCTGGTGGGGGGGATCGGCGTCATGAATATCATGCTGGTATCCGTGACGGAACGCACGAGGGAAATCGGTATCCGCAAATCGCTGGGCGCACGGACGGCTTCCATTTTGTTCCAGTTTTTGTCCGAATCGGCGATCATCACGCTCCTTGGAGGGCTGATTGGCATTACGCTGGGGGTGCTGGGCGCTAACGGGATCTGCTCCCTGATCGGTTTTACGGCACAGGTAAAGGTTTCCACCGTGCTGGGCGCTTCGCTGTTTTCTTCCGCAGTCGGGATCTTCTTCGGCATTTACCCGGCACGTAAGGCGGCCAAAATGAGCCCCATAGACGCGCTGCGCCACGAATAGGGGG
>CARDPF010000296.1 GCA_948960675.1 uncultured Eisenbergiella sp. | reverse complement strand
CTCTTCCGATCTACTGGGTGTGTTTCGATATATTCCGTAGCAAATCTCTGGTATTCATGTGGACTGTATCTCATCAATGATCCCTCCAATCTGCGACTCGTCATCCAGCACATACACTTTATATCCAAGCCGCCGGAGAAGCCGGTGTCTTGAAAGCTGCAGGGGGCGGGGCTTTTCCCCCGGAGCCTTGACCTCCACAAATGCCATTTTCCCATCCGGGAGAAGTGCCAGTCTGTCAGGCACCCCATCAAAACCGGGCGATGTGAACTTTACTGCCAATCCCCCGGCGGCCTTAACAGCCGCCCTGAATTTCTGCTCTATGGTTTTCTCTCTCATGCAAATGCCTCCAATCCCTTTATTTTTCAAGTATTCCAGCCTTTAGGGTGACACCACCGACACCCCAATACATAAACCCCCTTTATGTCATTTTTCTTAATAAAAACTGCCCTAAAGGGGGTTTTATATAAGAGGTGTCGGTGGTGTCACCTTTTAATCCGTAAAGTCCCCTGGCACAAGCCTGACTCCCCCGATAAACCTTCCGTTTTTCTTCTTGATCCGTGTAAATCCCCTCTGCTCCACTGCGGCATAAAACTCCGCAGAATTCCTGACATACTCTCCCGTCCGCGAACAGTAGGCGCGGTATGCATCATAAAAGCCCCCGGACTTCGCTGTCAGTCCGTCCCCAACCTCACAGCACTCATTCAGGAAATGCCCAAGCCAGTCATTGTCCTCCCTGTAAGCCTGGATAGCCCGCTCCACGCATTCCGGCAGCGGGATTGTAAAATTGTTCCTGATCGCTTTTTCTGCGCCTTCTATGATCCACGACACGATATATGGCCCCGCATTTTTCAGGAGGTAATCCGCATAGTTCTTCCTGTCGCTGCTCCCGGTGATCTTCGCCCCGAAAGGTATGACAATCAGCCTCCGCCAGATACCCGCATCCATAGCCCCCACCCTCGGCAGGTGGTTGGTATAAAGCACCAGCGTATGGCTCGGAGTAAAGCTGAAAGGGTCTTTGTACTTTTTCTCCGCAAAAATCTCATCCGTGGAGCAGAGCTGTTTGATGACCGATGTGTTCAGCCTCATGCCCTCCTCCAGCTCCGCCGCGATCAGGAGCCGCTTCCCTTTCGCCTCGGCAAGTTCTGGCTTCACGTTCCGTTTGCACCCGACAGTCAGCGTATCAGCAGAGATATTCCCGCTGTAAGTACCGAGCGCCCCGGAAACAGCATTCCAGAAAGTGGACTTGCCGTTACTCCCCTCACCGTAAGAAATGATGAGCGCCTCAAGGTTCACCATGCCGATGGCGCTGATCCCGGCAATCTGCTGCACATAATCAATCAATGCCGCATCATTCCTGAAGATCATATTGACGCAGTCCAGCCATAGCTGTTTCCCCTCATCCCCCGGCGCAAAAGCCGTGATCTTCGTGATAAGGTCGCCGGGATCATGGTCGCGCCGACCGGCAAGCCCATTATGGAGGTCATAAGTCCCATCCGGGCAGTTCAGCGAATAGGCGTCCTTATCCAGATCCGCGGGGCTGACTTCAAGCATCGGCTTTGCCGCCTGGAGTGCAGACACCACATACTTCATATCCCGCCGTTTCATGACAAATGCGTGGTATGCCTTCGCCGACAGATAGGCAAGGTACGCCCCCATGCTGTCAGCCCCGACCTGCTTTTCCAGCGTTTTCCCGCCGGAACGGATGTCGGATTCCTTCACCCCTGATTCCGACAGCGCCTTCATGGATGCCTGCAGTTCATCCTTTGCATCTTCAAGCTGCAGGTCAAGGAATTCCTCCATCGCGCCTACTGCCTGCTGCTTCGATTCGATCCAGTACTGTCCGCCGAAACGGAGGTAGTCCGTTGCCGATGTGTAACGCAGCTCTATCCCGTATTCTTTTGCAAGCACCTTCGCCTGGCCGATGTCGGAATAGTCAGCCGGCTTTAAGGACTCCCTGCAGAATTCATCGTTGTATTCCTCTGGCTCAACATACCCGTCCTGTGCCTGCACCTTCCGTGCGAATTTGCAGGCGCTCTGCCAGATCGTATCCAGCTCTGTATCTTCCAGCGGAGGCTCGCATTTGGATGCCTCCTCCAGAAATATTCCGTGCGCTTTCTCCGTTGCCCCGTAACGCTTCACCACCCGCCCCGCAAAATGCGACATGGTGGAATTCCTCTGCCCCTGCGGTATCCCGCGGCTCTGTGTCCTTACGATACAGTCTATCGTGACCTCGCCTTCATGCCATATGATACCGTCTGCCTGGTTTCCAAAAATAAACCTTGCAGAGTCCAGCGCCTTTTCATCAAAAAATGGGAACTTCCCCCGGATGGCTTTCTTCAATGCGGCGCATTCCGCCTCGCTGGTGATCAGGTCATGCGGGAAATACACATGGAACCTCGGCCTTGCAGACTTCCCGTCTTTCGGCTTCATGTTATGGCGGCTCGGCACCGCGATGAATGCCACATCCTCCCCGATCACCCTTTCCAGATCCTGCGGGTAGATCCAGTCTTTCGGATCATCGGAATGGTCGTTGTCACAGTCCATCACATCCACATCGGAGGAGATGAAAGCATCCCCTCCCCTGCGGTACTTCCTGAATTCCCCGCAGACATGGTCAAGCGCCATGACCTCCAGACAGTCATCCTCATTGTCAACAATACACTTTTTGGGGTAAAGGGTGTTCTTTTCATTGCCCCTGCAGTTTGCTGCATAGAATGTCACTTTCATTGCCCCGCCTCCCCGATAAACTGATATCCTTTTGACCTGCAGGGCTGTACCCGCATCTTCCGCCCATGTTCAAATCTTGCATAACGGGCAAGGCGGTAGGCTCTCTCTGTCGCTGCGGGGTCCATGTCCGCAAGGTAATTTGAATCATCACCGAACAGTTCAAAATTCCCATTCCGGTTGATGCCCGGATGCGCCGCAAAATAATCCCCGTCAATCGTCCTGAAATTAAACTCGTTCGGCCAGTCGCCGCAGTCATCATACGCCGCCTGGCTGATATGATCGGTAATGTCATCGATGCTGTCACCGTCCGGAATCCTGCCCACCACAAGGATTGCCGTGGCAGATTTCCCATACTGGTCCGGCTCTTCCATCCCCAGCTCTGCAAAACGGTTGATCTTTTCCGCATCACTGTCAGTCATCTGCCCTTTTACTTCGACATAAAGGTCGCCGCCGTCCCTGCCGTCAACCCCATGGAGCAGGAAATCCGGCAGGTAATGAATCCCGTTTCCGAGGTCGTACCCCTCTGGTTCATATTCCCAATCCACACCGCAGGCATCAAAGAACACCGCCCATCTTGCTTCCAGCCGGGAACGGAATAAAAATCCCCCGTATTCCGTCTGTATTGGTTTCAATATTTTCATATCCTGCACACCTCCTCGCAGTTTTCTGTGAAATAGCGTACCGGCATATCCCGCTTTTCCGCTTTCTCAATCTCCGCCGCCATCCCTGTGGATATGGTTTTCCCGAACACCCACAACTGCTCGCATTTCCCCAAAAGCACCATGCCCATAAACATACCGATTGCCCGCTCCGCAGGCTTCCCGTCATCCAAAAACTGCGGAAAGAGCAGGTGCGGCGCAAGCGGGATCGCACCATTCTTTACCGCAAACCGGCTGTACCGCCTCGCCTTCTGCGTGTTACCTTCCGTGTCCCCGGCAAACGGGGAGCATATATAGACAAGCGGCCGGTACGCCCGCTTCGCCGCCCTTTCTTCCCTCCTGATCCCCGACAGCGCCGCATGGCTGGTCGGGTCGCTGTATCCCTCGCTGTTATATCTGCTGATTCCCATCAACCATACCTCCATTCTGCCTGCGCCGGCCTTCCCGGACTGTGTCCGCAGGCTTGTAAAACGGGCAGTCCCTCCCGCCAAAGTCATTGTCCTTTAAGCAGGTGCAGACGCCGCCCCTGTTTGCGAAACAGTCGCCGTGTGTCCTGC
>CARDPF010000295.1 GCA_948960675.1 uncultured Eisenbergiella sp. | reverse complement strand
CCCGGATATCGGGCGGGCAAGCCGGTATGAGCAAGGAGGGCGGCAGCCCGGATTGCGAATACCGGCGGCAGCTGTGGAGCGCGCCAGCGCGTAGCAGCTGGCTTTCATGCGTGGTGGCGTGCCAGCAATGGCGCATGCCAGTTTACAATGAAAGCCCCGGACGGCGTCTGTGTGCCTGTGCATGCTTGCATGCACAGGCACACAGACATCGGACGGGCTGGTATGAACAAGAAGGGCGACAGCCCGGATTGTGAATACCGGCGGCGGTTGCGAGAGCGCGCCAGCGCGTAGCAACCGGCTTTCATGCGTGGTGGCGTGCCAACCCCGGCGCATGCCAGTTTAATTTGCAATTGCGGGATTATGTTTGCGCGCTGCAAAGCAGCGCAGAAATGGAGTAAAAGATGAGAAATATTTTAATTGGCGGTGCATGGCCATATGCAAACGGCTCATTGCACATCGGGCACATAGCGGGATTGTTACCTGGGGACGTATTGGCAAGATATCACAGGGCTATTGGGGATAATGTATATTTTGTATCAGGAAGTGATTGTCACGGAACCCCGGTAGCGCTTCGGGCCAAACAGGAAAAGAGAACCCCACAGGAAATTAGTGATTTTTATCATGAAGAGTTTGTGGATTGCTTTGAACGGCTGGGTTTTAGCTACGATGTATATACAAAAACCTCTTCTGAGGAGCATAAAAAATTTGTAAGGGATTTTCATAAAAAATTGTATGAAAGCAGCTATGTTTACGAAAAAGAGGTTCCACAAGCATATTGTGAAAGTTGTGCAGCCTTTTTGGCTGACCGCTTTGTGCTGGGAAAATGTCCAAAATGCGGAAAAGACACAAGGGGAGATCAATGTGACGCCTGTGGGACAGTGCTCGAACCGGAAAATCTTGTAGAACCTATTTGCGCAGTATGTAAAAAGCCCATAAGCTTTAAAACTTCAAAACATCTATATATAGCCCTTACGAAACTGCAGGCCCAACTAAGGGCGCTGGTGGATAACCACCCTGCATGGAGAAAAAATGCCATTGCCTTTACCAATCAGTATATAGATGAAGGCTTAAGGGACCGTGCTTTGACAAGGGATTTGGAGTGGGGAATAAAAGTTCCCAAGGACGGTTACGAAAACAAAACGGTTTATATATGGGCAGAAAATGTACTGGGATATTTATCTGCAAGTAAAGTGGCTGCAAAATTAAGGGGTGCTGATTTTCGGGAACTTTGGGGTAAGGGGGCGAAGCACTATTATGTGCACGGAAAAGATAATATTCCGTTTCACACAATTATTTTACCATCGCTTTTGCTGGGAAATGGCGGAAACTGGCATTTACCCGATCAGATTGTGTCAAGCGAATATCTGACCTTGGAAGGAAGAAAAATATCTACCAGTCAAAATTATGCAATTTGGGTGAAGGACCTGTTAGGTAATTATGAAGCAGATTCCATTCGTTACTTTTTTCTGGCAAATGGCCCGGAAAAGAAAGATGCAGATTTTTCGTGGAGGGAATATGTCCATAGCCACAATGGGGAACTGCTTGGGGCATATGGAAATTTTGTGAACCGTACGTTAGCGTTTATCGTAAAATATTTTGGCGGGATAATACCGGGGGGAGTGGATAACCCATCCATAAACAGGCATATAGATGAGTTGTATGTTTCCGTCGGCAGGCAGATTGAGAATGGCATTTTTAAAGACGCAATTGCCGAAATATTTGGTTTTGTAAGAAAAGCAAATAAGTTTTTTGACACGCAACAGCCTTGGATTACCAGAACGACCGATACGAAAGCATGTGAAAATACGCTTTACCAATGTGTGCAGGTGATTGCCAATTTAGCGGTCTTACTATCCCCGTTTTTACCGTTTTCATCAGATAAAGTGTGCAAATGGCTGGGTATAAATAACAAATGGGAAAAGAAGACCGTTCCGGCCGGTTATGTACTTCCCGAAGTGGAAATTTTGTTTCAAAGAATTGATAAAAAGGTTATAGAAATGGAAACAGAAAAATTAAAGTCCATTTTGGGGTAAATATAGGTTTCAAAACCATGTGCGGCAGTTTTTGGGGGGCGGCATTATTTTGCCCCCCTATCTTGCACATAGGTATCTGGGAAACGGTTATTCGTATTTTTCCGGAAGCGGTAAGTGATTTTAACGGTGTTGCTTTCGTATACTTTGATTTCCGAAAGCATGGCGGCTATTGTCTGCCGGTCCAGGCTTTCCACGCTTTGGGTGGATAACAGCCGACTAAGCCAGGGGGAGTGGGGCAATGCAGGCCGGGAAGCGGACGGGGTGGACAGGGCGGACAGGCGCTTGGCCAGCAGTTCTTCTTTTTTTTGGTAATCCTGCCGGTAGGAGAGGCATTCTTCTTTGGAAAGCAGGCCGTCCTGATAATCTTCATAGACGGCTTTTTTTAATTTCCGGACTTTATCCAGTTCCGTCTGCGTTTTTTGAACCTCGCTTTCGGAGGGCTGCCTGGCGCAGGGGTGGGCGGACAGTGCAAGCCGGGCAAGGTTTTGGAGATCCCCGGTACTATTTAACAAGATCTGGAGGTCTCGCTGCAGGATGTCTGCAAGGACGGTGTGGGGAATCTTGTGCGGCGTGCAGAACTGCCTGCCGGAGCGGACATAGGTGCCGCAATAATAAACGCTTTCGGTGTCCGCCTTGTGGGCGGGCGTTTTTTTTACAAGGGACCGGCCGCAGTCGCCGCATTTTAGAAAGCCTGCAAATACACCCTGGTTTCTGTCAAGGCGCAGGGTTCGCGTCCTGCGCTTCAAAAGATCCTGCACGCATTCCCAGGTGGTTTGGTCGATGATCGCTTCATGGGTCTGCGGCACCACAATCCAGTCCGCCGGGTCTTTTGCTTTTGCCTTTCCCCGCATCTGCTGGAACTTTTTTCCCTGAACCATATTTCCGATATACATTTCGTTTTGCAGGATCCGGTTTACGGTGGAGTATGTCCAGTAGGAGGTAGTGTTTAAACGGTTGGAATTGCGGTAACGCTGTCCGCTTAACTTTTTGTATTCGGAGGGGCAGACGATTCCCTCCTCATTTAAAATACCGGCAATGCGGATTTTCCCAAACCCCTGACGGTATAGGTCAAAAATCCTGCGCACGATTTGGGCGGCATATTCGTCGATTACAAGCTTGTTTTTGTCCGCCGGGGATTTTTGGTAGCCGTAGGAAGGGAAAGCGCCGATGAATTCCCCGGCTTTTTGTTTGGTGGACACGGAGGCGTGAATTTTTTGGGAAATATCCCTGGCATACTGCTCGTTAAAAATATTTTTGATGGGCAGCAGCATGTCGTACGCCTGCCTGGCGCTGTCAATGTGGTCGGTGATGGACACAAACCGCACCTTTTTCTCGGGAAAATACCGTTCCAGATATTTTCCCGTGTCGATATAATCGCGCCCGAAGCGGGAAAGGTCCTTGACAATCACACAGTTGATGTTTCCCGTCTCAATGTCCGTGAGCATGCGCAGAAAAGCCGGGCGGTCAAAGCGGGTTCCCGTATAACCGTCGTCGATGTAAGTATCGTAAAGGGTAAAATCCCCGCTGTCTTTTATAAAATCTGCAATGAGTTTTTTCTGGTTTGCGATACTGTCGCTTTCCGCCTTATCGCCGTCCTCGCGGGATAGGCGGATATAGGCGGCTGCGTAATAAGGATGGTTGTGGCTCAAGATTCTTCCTCCCTGTGGGAATCTGTGGGGGCCTGATGCTCCGAAATCATGCGGCAAAGCAATTCCTCGACGCTTATCTGACCCAAAAATTCCCGTTCCACGATATATACTTTTTGGGGCGTTTCCTGCTGCATGGGGCCGCCTCCTTGCCGGAAAGGGATTTGTCCTATTTATATGGCGGAGGGCTTGTACGGTATGCCTTGCATCTGCGTTACTATGAAAGCCCCGGACGGCGGCTGTGTGAATGGGCATGCTTGCATGCACAG
>CARDPF010000294.1 GCA_948960675.1 uncultured Eisenbergiella sp. | reverse complement strand
GCCGCATGTGTGCATGCCCTCCATAAGTAAACCCCCTTCATACATGATGGTTCTTCCAAAAGGCTACATGGGGGTTTACTTATGGTTCTTCTCATTCACCAAAATGAAATCAATTGCCTCCAGATAGCCGTCGAGTCCGTGCCCGTAAATCTGCTTATCACAGGCAGGCGCCGTCACGGAAACATGCCGGAACTCTTCCCTTTCCATAATGTTGGAAATATGTACCTCTACCTTGGGAACCGTAATACTTGCCAGCGCATCGCGGATCGCATAGCTATAATGGGTATATGCGCCGGGATTAATGACGATCCCTTCCGTACCGTCAAAGTACGCGGCCTGAATCCGGTCGATAATTGCCCCCTCATGGTTGCTTTGGAACACATCAACAAAGGCACGGCACGCAATCCCTTTTCTTGCGATCAGATCCAGCAGATATTTATAATCCTGCGTTCCGTATACCTCCTTTTCCCGAATCCCCAAAAAATTCAGGTTAGGCCCGTTGATCACCAGCAGTTTTTTCAAATACTGCGGTTTGTCCCCGGCTCCCTGCAATGCTGTCCTTGCCACAGGGCGCTGCTGCCCCTCTTCCCTGCGGCCAAAAGCTGCCTCCTTTCGGTATCCCTGATAGCCTAAGCCTTCCCTGCGGCCAAAAGTCGAACGCAGATATCCTTCCTGCTTCCCAAAGCCTGCGTGACCATAGGATTCCCTTTCACTTGCAGGATACTCCTCCCCCGGTTTGGCAAAATATCCTTCCTTTGTCTCAAACGCGGCCCGCGCGGCGCCCTCCTTGAACCCATATTCCAAACGCGGTATGCGGGACGCCTGACGCGTACCCCTCTCTATCTCATACAAAATCTGGCCGAAATTTTTGTCATCCACATCCACAATCAAATCCGCAGCCGCCTCGTAGGCTTCCTTTCTCTCCTCCAAAAGCGTCCTGATTTTTTCCTGTGGATCGCTGCACTGCAAAAGCGGCCTCCCCGTGTCATCCTTCACCCGCTCATAAAGGGTCTCCGGTTTTGCGCGCAGATACACCACTTTGCCGATTTCCTTCATCAATATCCTGTTCTCTTCCCGCACGGGCACGCCGCCGCCAACGGAAATTACCTGATTTTTCGCAGTTTCTTTCAGGCCCATTAACACTTCCGTCTCCATTTTCCGAAAAGCGTCCTCCCCGTCCTGCGCAAAAATTTCCGCAATGGTTTTTCCCTGCCTCTTTTCAATCAGACTGTCCGTATCCGTCATTGCCTGTTTTAACCGGTAGGACAGCTTTACCGCCACACTGCTCTTGCCACAGCCCATGAAGCCGATCAATATTACATTGCCCATGGTTTTCCTTTCCCTCTCTTTCGTACTCCGACTTCCTGCTACACTGCTTTTGTGGAAAGCATTTCATAAATCCGGGCCGCCACTTCTTTTTCAACCGTCAATCCGTTCCACAGTTCAAAAGCTTCTACCCCCTGATAAACCAGCATTTTGAGGCCGTTATAGCACCTGCCTTTCGCCTCCTTGGTCAAACGCATAAACTTGGTTTGGGCCGGACGGTAAATCAAATCGTATCCCGTATGGATTCTTTCGTAAAAATCCGGATCCTCTATGGGGCTTTGTTCACTGTGGGGATACAAACCCACGCTGGTGGCCTGTATGCACAAAAACCTCCCGCAAGACTTTGGCAGCCGCCTCCAACCGTCAAGCCCCATCCCCCGCACGCAATCCCTTGCGCTTTTCTGATTGACCTCCTGCGCCACCCTGCAAGCCTTATCTGCATCGCGATTCAGCAAATAGACACAGGCCGCCCCTTTCATGGCGCACAGATAGGCCACGGCCCTTCCCACGCCGCCGGCCCCCAAAAGGATGACGTTTTCCCCCTCCAAAAATACCTGATCCTCCCCCATGGCCCGGTACAATCCGCTCATATCGGTATTATATCCCTTAAAGCCGCCCGAAACCCGCACCAGCGTGTTTACCGACCCTACCGCCGCCGCCAGGGGATCCGTCTCACAGAGAAAAGGAATCACATCCTTTTTATAAGGAACCGTCACATTCATGCCCAGCATGTTTAGGGCGTAAGCTCCCTGCACCGCCTCCAAAAGCCGCCCCTTGTCCACCAAAAAGGGGAGATAGGCCATATTGACATTACAGGCCCTGGCCAGCGCATTGTGGATGGCCGGGGAGACGGTATGTTCCACCGGATTCCCAAGCAAACCGCACACCCTTGTCTTTCCGTCAATTGCTGCGAACACTTCTTCCATGGCGTCCTTCCTTATTCTGCTTTCTCCAATAAAAATATAACACAATTTTCTCCAGTTGTCTCTTAAAAACAATTTGAATTTCTTCTTTTGGATGAATGGGCCTGACCAAAATCCCCAAAATCCCCGTCCTTTTGGCCCCCCATACGTCCGTGAACAGCTGATCGCCCACAAAAAGCGTGTGCGCCTCGTCCGTCCCCATCCGGCGCATCGCTTCCCGGTATCCCTTTACGGAGGGCTTTCCCGCCTTGTAAATGTAGTCCGCATACCGCACATCCTGTGCAAAGCTTTTTACCCTCTCTTCCTTATTATTGGACAAAAGCGTTACCGAATACCCGATCCGGTGCAGCCGGTCAAAAAGTGCTTTTGCAGGTTCGTCTGCGGGCGCCCCGTGGGGAACCAGCGTATTATCCACATCATAAATAAGTCCCCGGTATCCGTCCCGGAAATAGCCTTCATAATCAATGGCATACGCCGATTCTGCCGTAAGGTCCGGATAGAAAGTTTCCAGCATAAATCCCGTATTCTCCTCTCCCAAAGATGTGCGGTTGAAACGTGCCATTTTACGCCCAAACCGTCACGTATGGATACCCGCCGCCAAAAGCAGCTGCTTCGTATACGGATGCTGCGGCGCAAAATAAACGGTATCGGTATCCCCGCTTTCCACAAACTGCCCGTCCTTCATGATCACCACACGGTCGCTCATCTGATACACCACCCGCATGTCATGGGAGATAAACAAAATGGCCAGTCCCATTTCTTCTTTCAGGCGGCGCAGCAGTTCCAAAATCTGGGCCTGTATCGTCACATCCAGCGCCGAAACCGCTTCATCCGCAATCAGCAGTTTGGGATTGAGCATCAGGGCAGCGCCGATGCAAACCCGCTGCCGCTGTCCGCCGGAAAGCTGGTACGGATAGCGGTCCGCTATTTGGGCATCCAGCCCCACCCTTTCCAGCATCTCTTGTGCCAGCCGTTTTCTCTTGGCCGCAGGCAAGCCCCCCTGTATACGCAAAGGCTCTTCCAAAATCCGCCCGACCCTATAGGCCGGGTTTAGGGAGCCGTAAGGATCCTGAAACACCATCTGGGGATGGGCGCTGTAATGCACCACCCTACCGTGTTCGGGTTTTTCCAGTCCCAATATCACCTTGGAAAGTGTGGATTTGCCGCAGCCCGACTCCCCCACAAGTCCCACCGCTTCCCCTTCCCGGATGGATAAGGACACGTCCCTCACCGCCTCAATGCGCCGCTTCTTTTCAAACAGGGAACGCCTTTTTTGTACAAACCCCATATGCACCTTTTCCACCGAGACAATCACCTTGCCTGCTGCTTGCCTTGGCTCTTGCCTGACGCATTCCGGAATCGCGGCGACAAGCTTTTGGGTATATTCCTCCTTCGGCCTGTAAAATACCTCGTCCACCGTACCGCTCTCCACAATATGGCCGCCCTGCATAACGACCACGCGCCGGCAAAGCTTTTGCACCAGGCTCAAATCGTGGGAAATGAACAAAATTGAGGTCTTTTTCTCCCGGTTAATGCGCTTTAACAACTCCACAATCTGCTCCTGTATCGTCACATCCAGCGCCGTGGTCGGTTCGTCGGCGATCAAAAGCTTTGGGTCACCTGCAAGCGCCATGGCAATCATAACTCGCTGGCGCATACCGCCTGAGAGCTCATAGGGATAATTATCATAAATTCCTTTTCG
>CARDPF010000293.1 GCA_948960675.1 uncultured Eisenbergiella sp. | reverse complement strand
ACTCTAATAACCAAACCATGTAAAGACACAACAACAACAACAACAACAAAAAGGAAAACTTCAAGCCATTGTCCCTGATGAATACTTAAAATACTGTGAAAATAGCCATTCGTTTTTCCGTCCCGAACAGCGCCCCAAGCCGGTCCTGTGACTGCCTGTGTTTATCAATGTCGGGATGCTCCACCATCCCATGGACTTTCCGGATTACGTTCATCAGTCCCTGATTTTGTCTCTCGTTCAAAGCTGCTTCCTCCAATTCTTCCGTTACTATTCACGGCCGGGGCCGCTCATAGTAAATCCCCATGCCGCTTTTGGCGGCTCCACCATATATGAAAGGGGGACCTATGAAGGGCATGCACACATGCGGCCCTGCCGCATGGTGCGTGCACGGAATGCGCAGTTTATGCGCATTCCTGACCCGTAAACAGTAACATTCTACCCGAAAGCGGTTGTTGTTTGTTCCACGATAGTGTATACTATAGGCAAGGATTTCATCAGATGCAAACCATCCGGCAGGAGAAAGAAAATTATGCCCAAACACTCCAAGAAGACACCCAAAGAATGGTATCGGCTGGATCTGTCCGCCATCGTTTATCCGACGCTGCAGCGCAGGGATTTTTCCTCCGTATACCGAATCTCGGTACTGTTAAAAGAAGCCGTCAGGCCCGATATCCTGCAGCAGGCCGCAGATACCGCCCTAAAACGGTTTCCCACTTATAAGGTTTCCATGCGCAAGGGACTGTTCTGGCGCTATCTGGAGCCCAACGACCGGCCGGGACCCTTTGTGCAAAAGGATATCCGCAATTTCTGTATGCCCATGTCCTTTAAAGGAAACAACCGCTACCTGATCCGCCTGTATTACTATGACCGCCGTATTTCCCTGGAAGCCCATCACAGTCTGGGGGACGGCACCGGCGGCATGTATCTTTTGCAGACCATCACCGCCACCTATCTCCGCATGCTGGGCCACACTGTCAGCAGCCGGTATTTCGTTATGGATGTGGAATCTGCCCCGGATCCGGGGGAATTTGAGGACGCTTACATGCGCTATGCCAACGCCTCCCATTGCCCCAAACGGCCCTCCGAAAAAACCTACCGTGTGCGCGGTACCAAGGAACCGGTGCATACCTTCAATGTGATCGACGGCATCCTTTCCGTGCAGGAAACCATGGCCGTCGCCAAAAAGTACAACGCCACCGTCACGGAATACCTAAACGCCGTACTCCTGTATGCGCTGATGCAAAAACAGGAACATGATTTCCACTTTAAGCTCCGTCCGGTGCGTATTGCCATGCCGGTGAACCTGCGCCGCTTTTTCCCCTCCAAAACCCTGCGCAATTTCATTACCATGGTGTATCCCTCCATTGATCCCAGACTTGGCGATTACAGCTTTGAGGAAATTGTAACCCATGTGCATAATTATATGCGCTATTATATCAACGAAAAATTTCTGCGCGGCGATATCACCACCAACGCCGCCACCACCAAAAATCCCCTGATCCGCATCGTTCCCCTGTTTGTAAAAGACTTCGTCGTCCGTCTTTTTTACACGCGGGTACAGGACAAAAATTCCTCCGCAGGACTGACCAATATGGGGGCCCTGCGGGTACCGGACGACATGAAACCTTTTTTGGAACGGTTTGACATCTATATGGGAATGCCCTATTCCCAGCGCACCAACTGTGCCATCATAAGCTTCGAAGACATCCTGACAATCAATTTTGCCAGCTGTATCGTAGAAGCGGACGTGGAACGCCGTTTCTTCCGGAAGCTGGTGCAGGACGGCATTCATGTCAAAATCGAAAGCAACCGCAGTTTTGAAGAAGAACTGGGATAGGAGGCGTTATGGCTTATTGTGTCAATTGCGGAGTGGAACTGGACAAATCGCTGGAACGCTGTCCTTTATGCAACACTCCTGTGGTTCCCCCCGATGCGCTTTATGCCCGGGCCAATTCGCGGCCCGTTCCCCCGTTTCCGAAAGAAAACGGACAGATGGAGGTCGTCAAACGCAAGGATCTCGCCATCCTGCTGTCGGTCTCTTTGACGGCTGCTTGTGTGGTGTGCGGGCTTTTAAACCTGCTCGTCTTTTCAAACAGCCTCTGGTCCTTATATGTGATCGGCGCCTGTGTGGTGATTTGGGTGCTTGCCATTCCTGCCGTCATCTATACAAAGCTGCCGGTATATTTCTGCCTGCTCTTAGACGGATTGTCCATTGGGTTATACCAATACCTGATCAGCTTTAATACCCCGTCCCACCACTGGTTTTATGCGCTGGCGCTTCCCATCACTGCGCTGGTGACGGCCACCGCCCTGGTGTCCGCCCTCCTAATCCGCAAGGTTTACGCATCCTTTTTGATGAATGGCATCTATTTCTTTTGCGATATCGCCATCCTCTGCGTCGGCATCGAACTTTTGGTAGAGCGTTTCGCAGGCGCTTCTTACCGGTTGACCTGGTCCGCCATCGTGCTCGCCATCTGCACCGTCATTGTGATCGCCCTGACCACCATTGTATCCCGCGCGCGGCTGCGCAATGCCGTGCGCCGCAGGCTGCACTTTTAAAAAACCGCCGCCCGGCGGCAACAAGCACATCCACCACGATTACAGCTATTTCCCATAAGATAAAAAAGAATTTCGCTTTGCGAAATTCTCCGCCTGCGGCGGGTCGCATCAGCGACAATTTCCATTCCGCTGCAGTGCGATATATCGCTTCTTTTTCTACGATAGGAAATGTAATTTCCTATCGTAGAAAAAAGTGTGCGCTTTGCGCACAAGCCGCGTCGGGCGCGGTTGCCTTCAGGCATCCGCGTGCGCCGCTTCCGCCTCTTCCAGACTGCCATATCCGTAAAAAGCCGTCTCGTTCTCAATAATCTGCTTTAAGAGATTGTCTCCTTTTTCATACGCAGCCAGTGTCTCCCGCAAAATTCCTTCCAGGGTACGTTCCGAACAGGTCAGCATCTCGCCGCGCAGATAGCTTTCCGAAGAAGTCCCTTGCGCTGCGCTGTCCTCCTGTGCCGTAAATACCCTCCCGTTTTGCCGGATATTCGGGTAATGCAGGGACATCCAGCGATCCCACTCCACATGGATCTGCGCCAGCCTGTCAACCATTTCGCGCTTTTTTTCCGAGACTTCCGGAAGATGCTTACGAATCTGCTCATATTCCTCCGGATAGGTCGTTTCCATCATACGCCCGTACTTTTCAAAAACCGGGTTCCTGCCCTCCTGTGCGGCCTGCTCTAAGTCCTCCCGGTAGCTTTGCAGCGTTTCGTCGGAATACACCATCCACTGGCTCATGCGCATTTTGAAAAAAGTATCCGGATCGTCCTGACAGGACGCCCTCCCGCCCGTATTTTGTACCTGTTGGAAAAATTCCCATTCCTTTGCCGCAATGTCAAAAATCAATTGTTCCCTCTCCGTCGCTTTCGCCATCTTTCTTCCCCATTTCTGCGCACCATCTTGCGCTTTTACTTGCTGCCATGCAGAAAAAGCACTCCGTATACCCGAAGTGCTTTCTGTCGTGCAGGAAAAGAGACTTGAACTCTCATGACATTGCTGTCATACGGACCTGAACCGTACGCGTCTGCCAATTCCGCCATTCCTGCATGTAACCAAATCTGTGTGGCCAGGATATAAACTATCGTCTACGCTCCCTCAACCCTTTCTTATTCTATCACATTTTTGCCACTTGTCAATCCCTAAATTTAATTTACCATGAAAGCCCCGACCGGCAGCCGGGCATATGGGCAAGCTCGCTTGCACATATGCCCGGATATCGGGCGGGCAAGCCGGTATAAGCAAGAAGGGCGACAGCCCGGATTGCGCATACCGGCGGCAGCTGTGGAGCGCGTAAGCGCGGAGCAGCTGGCTTTCATGCGTGGTGGCGCGCCAACAATGGCGCATGCCAGTTTACCATGAAAGCCCCGACCGGCAGCCGGGCATATGGGCAAGCTTGCTTGCACAGATGCC
>CARDPF010000292.1 GCA_948960675.1 uncultured Eisenbergiella sp. | reverse complement strand
TGGTGACATGCAAACGGTGGAATTTTAAAAAATGCCGTTTCATTCCTGCAAAAAAACGCGGACTGTTTGAGCGCAGCGAGTTTTACGCGTTTTTTGCAGTTTGGAATGGAACGGCGTTTTGGTGAAATTCCCCGTTTTGCATGTATGCATGCGTAAGGAACCGTCCGGCCTGCAAAAGGATCCGCCTTCCCCGCCCGTCGGCACGCCTCCCAAAGCCCGTGGCCTAACTAAGTGACATTGGCCGTGAATACTAACATTTCCCTCCCGGCGTCCGCAGAATCAATCCTATTTTTATCATTGCCACGGCTTCTTTTTCATGATAAAATACCGGTATATTGGTAAATAAAATCCGGAATAATCTGGTCACTATCACAAGAGAGGGATTGGTCATGTTAATTTTCGCATGCGGAAGAATGCGCCGGTAAATTTGCACACAGGAAGTCAAATTTCACACGCTAAGGTGTGTGGTTTTTGACCCTCGCGGCATTCGTCAAATGGATGCTTCGCATCCGCCTGACTCATTGCCCGTAGGAATAAAGCGTCTGCAGCCGTTTAGGCAAATCCAAACGGTTACGGCTTTTTTGTTGTGTGTAAATTTACCGTCTTTTTGCATGGAATACATGCCGGTGCCTCTGTTTTTGTGTCTAAAACCGACATACACAGGTAAAGTGTTCCTTTTCATGGGCATCCCATGTTTCCTAAACCGACACGTGCCAGTTACTTAATATTCGTTGTACCGGCACGCCACCGCGAATGAAAGCCGCTTGTGCGGCAAAATAAGAGGAAGCGTGAAAATTAAAATTTTCAATCGCGGGATTTATGGCTTTGCGCAAAAAAGCAGCGCAGAAATGAGGCAAAAAATGAAACCAAATACCGAATCTGTGGCAGATAACTTCCGTTATCTGTTTCATGAGTTATACCTTTTCCGGAAGGAAAGCGTATTCCTTCCCCTTTTGGGAACCCTTTCCCGGATCTTTCTGTCTTTCGTTACCCTGTGGATCCCAAAGCTTGTTTTGGATCTTCTCGAAAGCAGGGTTTTTTACGACCGCCTGCTTTGCTGGATCCTTATCAGCAGCGGTGCATGGACTGTGGCATCCGCCGCCCATGCTTTGATCCACAACCGCATTGACACCTGTTCCCAGATCTTTCTTTACACAAACCAAAAAGCCAAATGGCAGGAAAAAATGATGGCGCTGGATTATGAAGCTTTCATCTCCCCCGGCGGAAAAATCAGTGCGGAAAAAGCGAGAAACGCCGTCGCTGATCCCAATTCCGGTGTGGTTTCCTATCTTGGCCAGATGACAAATCTTCTGGAAAGCCTTGGCGGCATTTTCACCCTGGGGACCGTGGTCGCCATGCTGCACCCCGGGATCCTTTTACTGCTTTTGCTTGTGTTTGGCATCGAAATATGGTATGGGACGTTTGCGGAAAAACAAAAGCATCTTTTGCAAAATGAGAGGGCCTGCGCAAACCGGAAACTCAACTACCTGGCCTATCATACAAAAGGGGTACAGGAGGGCAAGGATATCCGCATGTACTCCATGACGGACTGGCTGAACCGTATCACAAAGGATGCCGTATCGCAAAAAGATTGTGTGGAAAAAAAGGCGGCCCGGCAGGATTTTCGGAAAATGATGCTAAACGGCCTGCTCCTCTTTTTTCGGGACGGATGCGCCTATCTTTATTTGATCCGGCAGTTTTTTCAGGGCGGCATGACCGTGGGCAGCTTCGCGCTTTACTTTTCGGCAATCGCTAATCTGGGCGGGTTTTTAAACCAACTGACCCTGGCACACTCCGGCTTTATGCAAGCCAATCATTATGTGACGGATTTTCGCCGGTTCATCCAACTGGATTCTCCCAAAAGCGGGGCGCGGCCCTGCTTAGATGTGCCGGACAAACCGCCCTGCTTTACCTGGGAAAAGGTATCCTTTTCCTACCGGGATAAGGATGGGGCGGGTAATCCGGTGGAAATACCCGTATTAAAGGACATTAACCTGACCATCCGGGCAGGGGAAAAGCTGGCAATTGTAGGCGCAAACGGAGCCGGGAAAACCACTTTCGTCAAACTCCTGTGCGGCCTGCTTCGGCCCAGCCAGGGAACCATATCGGTGAACGGCAGAAATATCGCAGACTTTGACCGCCAGGATTACCTCCGGTTGTTTTCCGCAGTATTCCAAAAATCGGGTGTCCTGCCGGCAAGCATCCGGAACAATATCACCATGCGCCCAAAAACCGGACGCCGAAAAGACGACAGCGCCGTTTTGCGCTGTCTGTCGCAGGCAGGTTTGGGAAAAAAGGTATGCTCCCTGCCAAAGGGCCTGGATACCTGTCTGGTAAAGCAGATCACCAAACAGGGAACGCAGCTTTCCGGCGGGGAACTGCAGCGCCTGCTTTTGGCAAGGGCCCTATATAAGGATGCCCCCGTACTCATACTGGATGAACCCACCGCTGCGCTGGACCCAATTGCGGAAAGCGAAATTTACGAATCATATAACCGGCTGACCAAAGACAAAACCTCCGTTTTTATCTCCCACCGGCTGGCCTCCACCAGGTTTTGTGACCGCATACTCGTACTGGAAAACGGAAAAATCACAGAGTCCGGCACCCACAGGGAACTGATGCAAAAGGGGGGACGGTACGCACAAATGTTCCGGATACAGGGCAGATACTATAGACAGGAGGAAATACCTGAATGAATGAGCATAAAAGAACCCGCAAAGAAGATTTCTTGATCATCAAAAGAGGCATCCGGGAATTCGGGAAAATACTGCCCGGACAGATAGGCTTTTTAACCGCCAAAAGCGCGCTGGGGGCGTTTACCCCTTATCTGATAGCGGCCATGTCCGCCCTGCTGCTCAATGAACTGGCGTCCTCCCAAAACATATCCCGGCTGTTGGCTTATGTGTTTTTATCCGTGACGGCCACACTGCTGCTCTCCTGCCTTGGCTCTGCACTGGACGCCAAAATTGCGGTGGGGTATAGCCGTCTGTTTTCCACCCACGAAATACTTTTGACCGGCAAATCCTACCGGCTTCCTTTTTTCCTGCTGGAAAACGAAGACGTCCGCAGCCTGCGGGATCAGGTCTCCGGCAGCATCGGACTCACCGGCGGGGGCATGGCAAGCCTGTATTGGGATTTGGAAGTAGCGGCAGGCAGCCTGTTCTCCATTACAGCCGCTTTTGTTTTGGGACTGCACTTTGCCCTACGGGTGGCGGCAGGCATAAAATGTGGCAAAATCGGCGCAGGGACAGCTGTTTTCATCCTATTCTTTTTGGCGGCTTTAACCGCCGGATGCGCCTATATCACCTGCCGGATCGCGTCGAAACGCTTTGCCGTCAGCTTCGACGTATTCGCAAACGGGGCCCAATACAACCGCTACGGGGAATTTTATGATTTAAAATATTTGCCGGATGAAGATATGGCGATGGATATCCGCATTTTCGGACAGCAACGGCTGATTCTGGAGGAAAGCCAACGCAATTGCTACTCAATTCTGGCCAAGGGCAAGCAAAAGGAAATGCAGGCGGCACTTTGGCTGGATACGGCAAAAGTATTGTGCGCAGGCATTTGCAGCGCTGCAGTTTACGCCATGACCGGGTTTATGGCAGTCCGAAACGTCATCGGAATCGGCAGCGTACTGCTCACCGGCTCCACCGTAACCATGCTGACAACCGCGCTTGCCCAGTTGGCGGAAATCTTCACCGACCTGCGCAATAACAACACCCATTTGCTACACTATTTTACCTATATGGATCTGGAGGAGGAGACCCACGCAAAAGGGAACGCGCAGGAAAGTACAAAGCCCTGCGAAATTCTCTTTGACCGGGTGGGCTTTTGCTACCCGGGAAGCAAACAGGCCGTGCTGCAGGACGTCAGCCTGCGCATCTCGCCCGGGGAAAAACTGGCCCTTGTAGGAAAAAACGGTTCCGGCAAAACTACCCTGATCAAGCTGCTCTGCGGCCTTTTGCAGCCCACCGCCGGGATGCTGGCG
>CARDPF010000291.1 GCA_948960675.1 uncultured Eisenbergiella sp. | reverse complement strand
GAACCGTCCGCCCGGCAGGGGTGTCCGGCCTGCAAAAGGATCTGCCTTCCCCGCCTGTCGGCACGCCTCCCAAAGCCCGTGGCTTAACTAAGTGACATTGATTCATGGGTCAGGAATGCGCATAAACTGGACCGACCAGCTTCTACAAAAGCTCTTCATAGACGCGCAGTACATTCTTGCCAAAAATTTTCTCCCGCTGACCGGCACTAAAGCCGCCCTTTTCCAATGCGGCATCCAAAAGCGGGAGTTTATCTGCCCCATTTAACTGTTCGTGGGTAGGGATTCCGTCAAAATCGCTGCCAAGTCCCAGGCAATCCACGCCGCCCTTGTCTGCGATATGCTTCGCATGCCGCACGACCGCCTCTATGGTTCCCTTGTTTGGAACGCCAAAAGGCGCCGTTTCCAAAAAATCCGCGCAGAAATTCAGGCCGGTCACGCCTCCCCTTTCCCCCAGCACCCGGATCATCTCGTCCGTAAGATTGCGCACCTGGTTACACACCGCCCTGGCGTTGGAGTGACTGGCTATGAAAGGCTTTTTGGTATGACGGGCCACATCCCAAAATCCGGCGTCCGAAAGATGGGACACATCCACGATCATTCCCATCCGCTGCATCTCCTCCACCGTACAAATTCCGAACTCCGTCAGCCCTTTTTCCGTCTGGGGCTTTGTAAAATCCGGCTTCTCCCCCTCTTTTACGGGCAGCAAATTGGGATATCCGATTTCATTGGGAAAATTCCAGGTCAGCGTCATCATGCGCACGCCCCGGTCATAGAATTTTTGCAGCTTTTCCAAACTTCCTTCACAGACCGCGCCTTCCTCCAGCGTAAGCATCGCGCTGATTTTTCCTTCCGCACGGTTTTTTTCGATATCGGCAAAACTTTTTACCTGCCTGATCTTTTCCGGAAACAACTGCATCTGCCTGTCAAAGCAGTCCGCCATTTCCATCGCTTCTTCGTAGGGCGCCTTCCCGCTTTTGGCATACACAAACAGGGCAAAATTCTGCAGCAGGTAATCCCCCTCCTTCATCTTATCCAAACTGATGTGTAATCCGTTTTCCAAAAGAGACCATTCCGGATGCTTCACCAGCTTTGCAATCGTATCGCAATGCATATCCACTACTTGCAATGTTCCTCCCTCCTATCCCCTATATATAGGGAACAACAAAAATTTTTGTTTTGGCGTTTCCTGCACCGACAATGGCGCATGCCAGTTTACTATAGGTACGCTCCGCTCCCACTCCTTTATGCACGCAAAAACTTACAAAACAGGGGTATCCTTACAAGGCGGAAACGTCCGTCCCGTAACAATACCCCTGTTCCTGCAAAGGTTCCCAAGGCCAATTGGGAAAAACAGTGCACAAATCCAACCGAACCGGCTCTTTTTACTTGGCCTCTGCATCTGCCTTTTCCACCTGGGCGATGGCACTCTTCTGCATCGGAATCCGGCAGTTTTTGTTATTGCCAAACTCCACAATCACGGTATCCTCCGTGATATCAATGACAATTCCGTAAAATCCGCTGTTTGTCAGGATACAGTCCCCGATCTCCAGCGTGGAGAGCATGGAACTCATCTTTTTTTGTTCCTTCTTCTGGGGACGATACAGGGCAAAATAAAAAAACGCCCCGAAAATCACCACATACATCAGGATAATCGGCAGCATGCCTCCCGGGGCGCCTTCCGCTGCCTGCGCCATGATCATTCTCATAGAACTTCTTCCTCCTGCTTTTCCTTTTCCAAAGGTATTATTTAAAAACTAACGCTTGTCTTTTATCATAACACAGTATTTTGCATTCCGTCAAGCTTCCGCTTCTTATAGGCAGCAAATTCCCCCTTATCTAAGGCATCCCGTATCTCCCCCATCATCGTGTTATAAAAATACAGGTTATGCAGCACACACAAACGCATCCCCAGCATTTCCTTTGCTTTGAGCAGATGCCGGATATACGCGCGGGAATACCGCCTGCAGGCCGGACATGGACACCCAGGTTCTACCGGTCTGTCATCCAATTCATATTTTGCGTTAAAAAGATTGATTTTTCCGGAATTGGTATATAAATGCCCATGCCTTCCGTTTCTGGTGGGATAAACGCAGTCAAAAAAATCCACACCCCTCTCCACCGCCTCCAAAATGTTGGCGGGCGTTCCCACCCCCATCAGGTAAGTAGGCTTCTCCACCGGAAGATGTGGAACGGTTACATCCAAAATATGATACATCTCTTCATGGGTTTCCCCCACCGCCAGACCGCCCACTGCATAACCGTCCAGTCCCATCTGTGCGATCCTCTTTGCATGGTCAATCCGCACATCCTCGTACACCGCCCCCTGGTTGATGCCAAACAGCAGCTGTTTTTGATTGATCGTATCCTCCAAACCGTTTAACCGGTTCATCTCCTTTTGGCACCGTTCCAGCCAGCGCGTCGTCCGGGCAACGGAATTCTCCACATATTGCCGGTCTGCCTTTGCGGGGGCGCATTCGTCAAACGCCATCGCAATGGTGGAAGCCAGATTGGACTGAATCCGCATGCTCTCCTCCGGCCCCATAAAAATCCTGTGCCCGTCTATATGGCAGCGGAAAGTGACGCCCTCTTCCTTGATCTTGCGCAGTCCCGCAAGGGAAAACACCTGAAACCCGCCGGAATCCGTCAGGATCGGCTTTTCCCAGGACATAAACCGGTGCAGTCCCCCAAGGGCCTTGATTTTCTCATCCCCGGGACGCACGTGCAAATGGTAGGTATTGGACAATTCCACCTGCGTCCCGATCTGCTCCAAGTCCTCCGTGGATACGGCCCCTTTGATGGCGGCCACGGTTCCCACATTCATAAAGACCGGCGTCTGAATGGTTCCGTGGACCGTTTCCATCACTGCCCGCTTCGCCCTGCCTTCCCTTTTGATCACTTCATATTTCATTTTCATGGCTGCCTGCATCCACCTGCCCTTCCCCTCTCCAAATACTCTCCAGCTTTTTATCAATTCGCCCAAAAAACGACCGAAGCTTTTGGCTATTGTCCAATGGGGCAAACAATTTCTGCCGTCCCAACTCAATCACCGTACATACCGCATAGACCGCCGCAGTCGTTCCCAGACAGGCGGGCAGTAAATACCATTTATCCAGCCAGAAAACGCCGCCAATCCTGCCCCAGAGCGTATCCCGGATATACAAATGGTCATGAATCAAATACACCCCAAAGGCCGCCCCCGCAATCCGGTTGATTATACGGGACACCTTTCCCGTCCTGACGGACAAATTCAAAAAGGCCACAAACAAAAGCAGGGACGCGGCGCTGACCAGTATGGAACTGTAGGTAAAAAACACACTGTATCCCCACATCAGGTCATCCAGAATACTGATTTTCCCAAGGGGCGTTTGCAAAAGCGCTTCTATCACAAAGCGGCTGCATGGAATCAGCAAAAGCGCAATACAGGCATAAGCCAGCTTTTTTGCAAAATGCCCGTCGGGTTTATAGTACAGCTTCAGGTAAGCCCCCGCCAGGTATACCGTCAAAAACCAGCTGATACTCACCCCGCCCGCCGTATTGAGGGCGGAAGAAAAATAGATAATGTTGGGCCATACGGAAACCAACACGAAACCCAAAAATACCGCACAGGCCAGCTGTCTTTTGGTGAGCGCACGCACCAGCTTATTCATGATTGGCGACAGCAAATACATCCCCACATACATGGAGACAAACCAATAAAAGTCAGACGCAATGGGCAATACGGAAAATACCATGTTCTTCATCTCGTGTTCCACATCCCCGAAAACCCAAAACAGGAGCGTGATGCCGAAAGCATAGAAAAAAACCTGTCCCCCCATCTTTGCCAGCTTCCAGGAAGAAAACTTTGCGTCCACCAGAAAATAACTACTGATCAGCAAATAGACCGTGATGCTGGTAAAGGGAATCCCGAATAAAATCCATACAATATAGTAGGAAAAGCTTCCCGGCCGGACCAAATCAACCATACCGCCATGGTTGAAGATCGGAAGAGCGTCGTGTAGGGAAAGA
>CARDPF010000290.1 GCA_948960675.1 uncultured Eisenbergiella sp. | reverse complement strand
AGATCTACACTCTTTCCCTACACGACGCTCTTCCGATCTCCACCTGTGATGATGCTGCAACCACGAGCCGGTGTATCCCCGGATCCGTGAACGCATCCATGATTTCCTTCAGGTACGGTGTACGCCTCGTCCTCCATGGTCCTGCCTCCGCACTGTTTTCCGGGGACATCCGCCTGTATTTGTCCGACCATTCCGTGACCGTCATCTGTTCCGGGGGCGCGAAATTGGATACCGCCCTTTTTACCGTCCTGTTTAGGTCTTTGCATCCCTGCGGACATTCTTTACCCTTCGTCCTGTCCATCCATAAGCCATCCCCGTTTTTCCCTTACCCTTTTCCGGTATTCTTCCGGGTCATATTCATAATTTGACAGGTCCCGCAGGATACCGTATATCTCCCTTTTTAGCATTTCCGATACTTCCGCCGCATCGCTGGTTCCTGCCAGTTCTGCAGATACTCTCCCCGGAAGTGCCATGAGCGATGACCTTACCAACATGACAAGGTCCGTTGTCATTGCCTCCACATCTTCCGCAGCGTGCAGCCTTCCCCTCAGTTCCTGCATCATGAGTTCCGCCATGTCCGCCTTTGCCCTTTTCAGCCGGATTTCCTCGTGCGCTTTTTCTTCCTGCACTGACGCAAAATCCTTCCGGTTTAATTGCGCCACATACCCACAGTATTCCCTTACCACGGTATACAGGTCATAACTTGACCGGTTTCCTTTCTTTTGGCATGTCAGGATCCCTTTTTTTGCCAGATCCTGCACGGTCCGTGGGGCTTTCCCGATAATGTCCGCAACCTCCTGCGAAGATATCATTTTTTCTTTTTTTCCCTGCTCCCCCATGTTCCCCTCCCACCAAACGCACGCAATGGCCCCAAAAAAATTCCCAAAACTAGCAAAGGATTGCGGTCGCCGCACCCGCTTTTAACCAGTACGCCCACAGTACCTTTTACAGGTATGCCAATCCATACGGCATCACCGCCTTGTACGCCTGCTGCCTTTTTATGCATCCCACGCCTGCTGCCTTAATGGCATCCCGGTATTTCCCCTTTTTGTTCCTCCTTTGGTTGCCCGTATGTCCAAAAACATTCCGGTAACGCAAAAGTACACCTGGCCGTCTCTGGCCAGATGTACTTCTCTTAGGGAGGAATCGCATTGTATGGATTGGGTTTCCCCACTGCGTCCATTGTAATTATAACACTTAAAAAGCGGAAAAAACGGAAAAAACGGAAAAACTTTTTATTTCATGAAATTTTCCAGCTGTTTGCGCACGCTTTCTGCCGTTGCCTTTCCCCCAATCCTTGACGCCACCTCTTCCCATGACATTCCTTCGATGTATTTCCACCGGATTATCCTCTGCATCCGCAGGGGGACTGTCGGCATCCACTGGTCAACCCTGCGTTTTAATTCCTCCGCCTTTTGCTTCTGCTGCACCAGCATTTCCTGCTCGTACCGCAGGCGCCCGTCATCGTCAAATGTGAAAATGGTTCCCTGCACTTTAAAGTGCTGCGGCTGGAACGGGAATTCCTGGTTGCTCCCTTTTACGCTGGCTTGTACCATTGTCTTCCGCTTTTTTTCCAGCTTCCTGATTTCCCCTTCGGTCTCTTTTATCAGGGCGCAGGCATCCACGTACTGTTTCAACGCTTCCCTGTCCACCGCTTTCCATTCCGGTTTTTGGCTTTTCCGGTACACGTCCTACCACTCCTTTCCTGTTTCCCTGTCACGCAATACGATCCTGTTGGCAATTTCAAACCCTGCAAGGCCAGCCACCAGTTTTATTGCACTTATCACCTGTGCAACATGTTTCGGCAGCCTGCTTGCAGATTCCACGGCCTGTCCTGCAGTTGGATCGCTGTACCCTTCCGCGTTTTTATGCATCCGGAACCCCACCCCCTTTTTCCCTGTATTGGCCATACAATCACCGGTTTCATTCAATGCCAATATCCATACTAATCTCAATCATTTTCAGTTTCGGCGGCTCTTTGAATTTAATCTTCTGGCCGCAATACGGACAGCAAGTATAATCTTCCGATACGCTAAAACCGCACTTCTTATTCGGACAACGCCACTCATTAAATCTCTCGCCATGATAAAGCGTGTACCCCACAAATTCAGCAAATTTACGAATTGATTTCATTTTCCTTTACCTCTTTCCATTTCTCCACAAACTGCTTTATTTCAGTACTTCAAAATCATAATCACTTTCCACAAAACGCTCTGTCTTTTCGTGGTTTATCGCATTTCCTAAAGCACAATATATCTCTTTCATATCCTGCTCCGTGAAATTCGCATCAAGAAAAGCATTTATTCCATTCAGCATAAATTCATGGAATTTTCTATTTCTCCACTCCTGCGAATATGGAGCGGTCTTATGCGCCGGTCTTGAAAACCATTCTAAAACCTTGCACTCCACATCAAGCGGTGTTTCACAGTTTGACAGAATTATGTACTGATTTGTCCGCTTGTGCGCTATAAACTCGTCACGCTCGTTTATAAAACTTCTCGGAAATGCTGTCAACAGCGCATGTCTGACTTCCTGCATATCATTCATTTTACCTTACCTCATTCCACTTCCTCACAAACCACTTCAACACTTCCACCTGCGAACAGCTATTCAGCAGTTCCACATCAGAAATAATCTTCCTGCAATTCATTAATAAAATCTATCAGGGCGTTGTACCTGTCCTGTAATTTGATAACATGGTTCAAATCACTTTTTACATCTTCCCTGTTGGTTTCATCCTCTAACAGCTTTCTTGCTTGTTTTTCCTGCTCATATGCGCGATTACACCGTTTCTGATATTCACTTTTTCTATCGCATAAAAAACTTGTTATGTCCTGCATAATACTTCCCTCCACAATCCCCATAAATCCCATAAGTAATCAGATTCATGGGGATTCTAATTATATTTTACTCCATGTTTCAAAATGATTTGTACCAAATCACCTCTTCTTATCCCTTTTCCTCAGTTCCCTCTCTAACGCCTTAATCCGTGAGACATTCCATTTCTCGCCTTTTCCAGTCAGTATAGAGATGGATTCTTTTATTTCCTCTACCGTTGCATATGCCACAAGTACCCTCATTCCGCCTCCTGCTGCCTTTTATACCATCCTACAATTAACACTTTCATTTTATCCACCAAATGCCGGTTTAGTAATTCATCCATACCACTTCCGTCCTCCTCATACCATGCTCCGCATTGGACTGTAACTCTGCCCGGTTCCAGTCTTTCAGCCTGCCGTCATACATCCCCGAAGCATATCCTGATATCATCACCTTTGCACTGGTTGCCAGAATTGTATCCAGCAGGACAGCATGGTCTGCATCCGTCATCTCATGCCGGTACTGTTTCCTGTTCCGCGTTCCCAAAAGGTATGGCGGATCCAGGTACATGAACACATTACTGTAATTGAACCTCCGGATCACATCCAATGCCGGCCGGTGTTCCACCTGTACCATCCGCAGGCGTTCCGCAGTTTCAACAATCCATCCGGGCAGCCTGTACCAGTCCCACAGCGCATACATTTTTTCGCGGCCAACCGCATCATACTTCCATCCGGCCTTATACCCATCATTCCTGGAACCATGCCCCTGCCAGCACCGTACCAGGAACCGGCATGCACTGCCGTAACAGCCGTCCCACTGCCACATGTCCAAATCCGCAAAGGAATCCCCATACTCCTGCCTGCTGTACGGGGTTGCCATAACCATCCTTGCCAGCCTCTCCGGATCCTGCCGGATGCACCGGAACAGGTTTACCACGTCGCTGTCCAGGTCATTTATGATTTCAATGTCCGACGGCTGTTTCCGGAAAAACACGGCCCCGCTCCCAAAAAACGGCTCACAGTATGTATGGTGTGGTGGGATCATACCCACAATCCTGTCTGCGATCCTCCACTTGCTCCCCGGATATTTAAGTGCTTTTCCCATCCATTTCCCTTTCCATGCCCCGGATTTCCACAATTGCCCGGAAAACCGGGTAAAACTGCTGCGGAACCACCGCATTCCCAAGCGCT
>CARDPF010000289.1 GCA_948960675.1 uncultured Eisenbergiella sp. | reverse complement strand
GTTCGTTCTGGGCAATGGGCAGCAGGGCAAACTTATGCCCGGCCGGGATGTCCTCCCTTATGGTAAGACGGTTTGGGCCGATGCGGAGGACGGTTTTACCCGGCAGGGGCGTCAGGGCAACGGCTACCGTATCGTTTGGGTGTATTTTGAGGAATGTTTCCATAGTTGGCAATAGTCCTTTCCGAAAAATGTAAGCGCTTACATTCAGCATACAACGAAAAAATCCGGCCGTCAATATTTTTCTGTACAAGAGCAGGGGATTTGGTTATGATAATAGTGGTTCAAACTTTGGGAAGACGTGGCGGCGGCAGGCATCTGCCCCGCTGCGCAGCAATTTTCATGGACGGATGCCAAAAAGGCAGGGGATTATGCGGTCATGTTTTTGTACTATCTGGCCGTCTACCTGATCGCGTCCGGAGGGTTGTTCATTTTGCGGTGAAAAAGCATTATAAAAGCTTTTCTGCCCAATCCGATTCCTTGAAACCGACAAGTATCCCGTCTTGGCTTATAAGTAGCGGGCGTTTGACCAGCATACCGTTGGTTGCAAGGAGTTTTAACTGCTCCTCTTTACTCATGGCCGGCAATTGATCCTTCAAATGCATATCCTTGTACAGCAATCCGCTTGTGTTAAAAAACTTCCTGAGCGGCAGGCCGCTCTTTTTATGCCACTGTTCCAATTCGGCGTAAGAAGGATTATTCTCTACAATATGGCGCTCCGTATACGGAATATTATGGGCATCCAGCCATTTTTTTGCCTTCTGGCAGGTGGAACACTTGGGGTATTGTATGAACAGCATTTTCTTTCTCCTCTCCGGTTTACCTCGATGTGATGCGAAAAAAGCTGGTGCGTTAAAAAACGCAACAGCCTTTAAGGACGGAGAAGGAGGGATTTGAACCCTCGCGCCTGTTACAGCCTACCGGTGTTCGAAGCCGGACCCTTCAGCCTCTTGGGTACTTCTCCATACCCCCTTATTCTATCCGAAAACTTTGGAATATGCAAGCATAATTTTTGGAATGTCCACAGGGATGTTACAGTGCAGTAACAGTTCAGACAAGTCTGCCCTGTTACTGCATCCGCCCATTTAAATCGCTATGCGATGGGGCGGATGCTTGCCGGTTAAGCACGTTCCAGATACAGGGTTTGCAGTCTTTCTCTTTTGGGGGCATCCAGCCCCATTTCCTGTTCCAAAAAGGCATCCATGGAGCCGAAATCCCGCTTGATTTCCGCATAGACGGCTTCCAGATAGGAGGCTTCCACGGAAAACAATATTTCTATCAGGGCCCTGGCGTTTTCCGTTCCGGTTTGCTCTACAGCGAGGCTGCCGTGGTAATCAATGACGCTGCGCACAAATTCGTTTACTTTCAGGTAGTCGGTCATAATCCATTCTTCCTCCACATTGAGTGCATGCAAAAGAAGCATGGTTCCGAGCCCTACCCGGTCTTTCCCGGCCGTGCAGTGCCACAGGATGCTGCCCTGGGTTTCCTTGAGCAGTTCCGCAAAAAAATTGCGGTAGGTTTTCCTGGCAAACGCGCTTTGCAGAAAACCGGCGTACATTTGCCGCATATAGGACTTGGCAGCATCGGCGGGAGAGGTATTTTGGCTTAGCATGCTTAGAAGTACCTGCTCCACAAAATTATTTTCAGCGCCTTCTTCCCGGGTAATACCAAGCGCTTTGCCGTCCACTACCGGAAGATGTATGTAGCGCACACCGTCGATGATGTAGTCCGGATGTTGTGCCGCCTCCTCTTTTGTCCGCAGGTCAATTACCTTTTCCAACCCGTAGGTTTCTTTTAGGACGGCCGCGCTTTGGGCCGTTAAGCGGGAAAGGTCGCCGCTGCGCAAAAGCTTTTTACAGCGGATTCTGCGACCGTCCCGGGTGGGCATGCCGCCAAGGTCCCGGGTATTTGGCATGCCTTCCAGTTCAATTTTGGTGATTTCATAATTTCTATTTTTCATTTTCCGATAGCATCTCCCGTATTTGTCTGATCAATTCCATATCCTGTGCGGTAACTTTCAAATTGGTGTCCATGGACTTTCCTTCCGCCGTGGTTGCCTTAATTTCAAGTATGGAGCCCTCTGACAGGGCGCCCTGCCCTATTGTTTTTATAAATTTTGTAAATTTTGTGTGACTGCGTTGGAATTCATCCCACGCGGTTTTGAATTGCAGCAATTTTACCGGATTCATCTGCATAGCTTTCCTCCTTTTGGGTTATTTTTGCAGGCAGCCAGCCGCACTTGCGCAGATATTTGGCGGTTGGAATCAGTATTTTGGCGTCTTGCTGATAATGGTTCATGATGAGGCCCCCTTAAAAAGGGAATGTGGGGCGACAAATTTTTTATAATAAAAAATCCCAAAGGTATCGGCCAGAAACCATCCGATAGGAACCGACCACCATATACCTGCCACACCGATGCCGGGGATGGCGGACAGGGTATAAGCGAGAAGGACGCGGGAACCGAGGGAAATGACGGTCAGCACCAGTGACATGGCGGGACGGTTCACGGCCCGGTAAAGCCCATAGAGTAAAAACAGACAGCCGATGCCGCAGTAAAAAGCGCCCTCTGTCCGCAGATAAGAGACGCCCACCGCAAGAATTTCCGTTTCCGAGGGCCGTATAAAAATCAGGAGCAGGGGCCTGGCGAACATAAACACTAAGGCCGAAATGCAAACGCTGAAAATACCGGCCGTCCGCACGGCGGCCCGGACTCCCTGCCGGATTCTTTCCTCCTGTTTGGCGCCGAAATTTTGTGCGATAAAGGTGGAAAAAGCGTTCCCAAAGTCCTGTACCGGCATATAGGCAAACGAATCGATTTTTACGCCCGCCGCAAATGCGGCCATCACCACGGGGCCAAAGCTGTTCACCAGCCCTTGCACCATCAAAATCCCCAGATTCATAACCGATTGCTGCATACAGGTGAGAAGGGAAAACTTTCCGATTTCCCGCACCGATATAAGGCGCATGCGCATATACTTTTTTTGGATATGTAAAAAAGGACAGGCAAAATAAGTATAAACGGCAAGCAAAAGGCCGGAAACCCACTGGGAAATCACCGTGGCAAGGGCGGCTCCCGCGACGCCCATACGGAAATATAAAACAAATACCAAATCCAGCACAATGTTTAAAACGGCGGAAATGCCGAGAAACAAGAGAGGGGCAAAGGAATTTCCCACAGCCCGCAGAAGGGACGCAAAATAATTGTACAAAAAGGTCGCCGCGATTCCCCAAAAAATAATCCACAGGTATTCGCGCATCAGCCCGTATACCTTTTCCGGAACAAAGAGCACATGCAGAATGGGATCCAACAGTAAAAATACCAGAATATTTAAAATGACTGTAAATCCTGCTATGAGGACGAAAGAGACAAACATGTCCTCCTGCAGCTTTTGTCCGTTTTTCTCCCCGAACCGGATGGAAAATACGGCTCCGCTTCCCATACAGAGTCCAAGCAGGATGGAGGTTAAAAAGGTCATCAGTGCATAGGCAGACCCTACTGCCGCCAACGCGTCGGAGCCTAAAAATTGCCCCACGATCAGGGTATCCACTATATTGTACAGCTGCTGCAGCATATTGCCGCAGATCATGGGGAGCGCAAACCGCAGCATGGTTTTTGTGATATTTCCCGTCGTTAAATCAATTTGTGCCATTTCCCATACAACTCCTATTAGAACGGACCGATCCTTGTGATTTTCCTAGACTGTCCCTATTATAAAAGACAACCGTAAAAAAGGCAAGCATCCGCCACCCTGTGCAGCAATTTTAATGTAACAGGGTTACTTTTCACGGATCAGGAATGCGCATAAACTGCGCATTCCGTGAGAACATGATGCAGGAGTGAGGGCGGTTTTTGCGTAGCAAAACTCGCAATACCGCCCCGAATCGTTACTATGAGCGGCCCCCGGTCCGTGAATAGTAACGTAACAGGGATTATCCATGCGTAAGGAACCGTCCGCCCGGTAAGAGGGCTGCCCCACCGCCAAATTTCCATCCCCAGCCTACCGGCACGCTGCCCGGCCCCATGGTTTAACTAACTGACATTGGC
>CARDPF010000288.1 GCA_948960675.1 uncultured Eisenbergiella sp. | reverse complement strand
TTCCCGATCCAGTCCGGTATCATGTGCACGATCCACGCTTACACGGGCGACCAGATGACCCTGGACGGCCCTCAGAGAAAAGGCGATCTGAGAAGGTCCCGTGCGGCGGCCGTGAATATCGTTCCCAACAGCACCGGCGCTGCAAAGGCTATCGGCCTTGTTATTCCGGAACTCAACGGCAAGCTGATCGGTTCCGCACAGCGTGTTCCCACCCCTACAGGTTCCACCACGATCCTGACGGCGGTAGTCAAGGGCGCTCCTACCAAGGATGCCATCAATGCTGCGATGAAAGCGGCCGCAAACGAGTCCTTCGGTTACAATGAGGACGAGATCGTTTCCAGCGATATCATCGGCATGAAGTTTGGTTCCCTGTTCGATGCAACCCAGACCATGGTTCTGCCCATTGATGATGATTTGGCAGAGGTACAGGTTATTTCCTGGTATGACAACGAGAATTCCTACACAAGCCAGATGGTTCGCACCATCAAGCACTTCGGCAAACTGCTGGGCGCTTGAGCCGTATCCAAAAGCCTGTTAGGGACAAGCCCTGGCGGTGAATACGGCAATGATAAGGGATAGGCTCATATATGGGGTCCGGTCTGTTAGGGACCGGACCCTTCTTTACGATAGGAAATAAAGTCACAAAATGTAAGCTTTCATGACAAGGAGGTTCCAGACATGGGTTTGAATAAGAAATCCGTTGATGATATCAACGTAAAGGGAAAAAGGGTATTGGTGAGGTGTGATTTTAACGTTCCGTTAAAAGGCGGCGTGATCACGGACGAGACCCGTATCGTGGCAGCGCTTCCCACGATTCAAAAGCTGGTTGGCGAAGGCGGTAAGGTAATTCTCTGCTCCCATCTTGGCAAAGTGAAGAACGGCCCCAACGAAGGCGAGTCCCTGGCGCCGGTAGCGGCGAGGCTTTCCGAAAAGCTGGGCAAGGAAGTGAATTTTGTCGCGGATTATAATGTAACCGGCGAAGCTGCGACTGCCGCAGTGGCTGCCATGCAGGAAGGTGATGTCGTCCTGCTGCAAAATACCCGTTTCCGTGGCGCAGAGGAGACCAAGAACGGCGAGGCATTCAGTCAGGAATTGGCAGATTTGGCGGACGTATATGTGTGCGATGCCTTCGGTTCTTCCCACAGGGCCCATGCATCCGTGGCTGGCGTTACCAAGTGCATCACTGCAAAGGGCGGAGAGAACGCGGTCGGCTACCTGATGCAGAAGGAAATCAATTTCCTCGGCAATGCGGTGGAGAATCCGGTAAGGCCCTTTGTGGCAATTCTGGGCGGGGCCAAGGTTGCGGATAAGTTAAACGTCATTTCCAATCTTTTGGAGAAATGCGATACCCTGATTATCGGCGGCGGCATGGCGTTCACTTTCTTAAAGGCGCAGGGATATGAGGTCGGCAATTCCCTGGTGGATGATTCCAAGCTGGATTACTGCAAGGAAATGCTGGATAAGGCGGCAAGCCTTGGAAAGAAGCTCCTGCTTCCTGTAGATACCACCATCGCGGCATCTTTCCCCAATCCTATCGACGGGCCGATTGAAGTTTCCTATGTGGATGCGGATAAAATTCCTGCGGATATGGAAGGCCTGGATATCGGGCCCAAGACACAGGAGTTGTTTGCGGATGCCGTGAAGTCCGCAAAGACCGTTGTGTGGAACGGACCCATGGGCGTATTTGAGAATCCTACTCTGGCAGCCGGTACGATTGCGGTGGCCAAAGCGCTGGCCGAAACCGATGCCATTACCGTAATCGGCGGCGGTGATTCCGCAGCGGCGGTAAACCAGCTGGGCTTTGCGGATAAAATGAGCCATATTTCCACAGGCGGCGGCGCTTCCCTGGAATTTTTGGAGGGCAAAGAACTGCCCGGCGTAGCGGCGGCTGACGATAAATAATAGTAACGGTTGAAGAGGAGGTTGATTCCGATGGCAAGAAGAAAAATTGTGGCCGGTAACTGGAAGATGAATATGACGCCCAGTCAGGCTGTGGAACTTTGCAGCACGTTAAAGGATCTGGTGGTTTCCGACAGTGTGGACGTGGTTTACTGCGTTCCGGCAATTGATATTGTTCCGGTAGTGGAAGCGGTAAAGGGCACCAACGTAGCGGTCGGCGCGGAAAATATGTATTTTGAGGCAAAAGGCGCTTATACCGGTGAAATTTCTGCCGAGATGTTGGTAGATGCCAGTGTGAAATACGTGATTATCGGCCATTCCGAGAGACGCGACTACTTCAAAGAAGATGACGCGCTTTTGAATAAGAAAGTGAAAAAGGCACTGGAGGCGGGACTGGTTCCGATTCTGTGCTGTGGCGAGACGCTGGAACAGCGGGAGATGGGCGTGACCATGGACTGGATCAGACTGCAGATCAAGTCCGATCTGGTAGGCGTTACCGCCGATCAGGTCAAAGGCATGGTGATCGCATATGAGCCCATTTGGGCCATCGGCACCGGCAAGACGGCCACCACTGAGCAGGCAGAGGAAGTCTGTAAGGGTATCCGCGACTGCATCGCAGAGATTTATGACACCGATACGGCGGAGGCGGTCCGCATCCAGTACGGCGGTTCCGTGAATGCGGCCAATGCGGCAGAACTGTTTGCCCAGCCTGACATTGACGGCGGCCTTGTGGGCGGCGCGTCCCTGAAAGCAGATTTCGGGAAAATCGTGAATTATTAATTTGCTTTGATACCACGGATTGCTCCGCGCGCTGCGCTCCCGCAATCCCAAAGTCATGTATGACATGCATGCATGTCATACATGGCCTTTTGCCACCGGTATCATAATCATGGATAAACGCAGGCAACCGTCAGGCAGCCGCACTTGTGCGGTTGTCTGGCGGTTATTGCGTGTAACAACCACCAAATAGTATCCCGTGCCGCTCTTTGGCGGCTGCTTGGTTCGTTACGCGCGGGAATGAAAGGAATGCGCTTTGTGACGAAAAATGTGGAAGAATACAGGATGGAAATTGTATCTGGCCAGTATGCGGAGGCTTCTGCACAACAGCAGGACATGATAGGGAGGTTGTTTGGGAAAAATGCGGAATATAAATATGAAATATATTTTCACTGGTATAACCTGATGCACGAACTTGGCCATGCGGTGATGATGTTTCACGCTTTATCCAGGCCGCACCCGGCAGAGGAGGAACAGCTGGTTAACCATTTCGCGGTTTCTTATTGGAGACGGTATGGGGAACCGGAAAAGATGAAAACTTTGCGTGCGCTTGTGGAGGAGACCCTTCCTAAATTCCGGGATCCGGCACAGAATACGGCTTCTTATATGGAATATGCGAAACGTGTATGGGGACAGGAGGAATTTTACAATTTTAACAATTATGGCTGGTTCCAATTTCAATGTGTAAAAAATGCAATTTTACAAAATGAGGATTTGGGGAAGGTTTTGTACCGGATGACCTCTTTGGGCCTGCAGCTTCCGGAAAGAAAGGTATTTTCCTATGATGTGGACGCAACAATGGCTTTTCGCGTGGTGGAGGATGCCGCAGCGATGCTTAATTGTTGCGGCATTACACTTCCCAGGCAAATACAAGTGATGCCTTCCAACGATTTGAATGTTCAGATGTGCAGGGCGGTAAAATTGGAATAAGGGAAAAGAATCGAATCCGATCCTGCCGGTTCGTGCAGATTCCATAAAAAAGTTGCATTTTTTGTAACCTTTTGCCTTCTTTTGGGGATATAGGGATAGAAACCGTATTTGGGACTATAACCGTACGAAGGAGGAAAATGATTGTGAAAGTGGAACTGCAGGGGTTTGGAAAACGGATTGGGGAACATTTGTCAGAGGCCTGTGCACAGAGGGGCTTAACTTTCTATAATCTGTCGAAAAGTTCCGGTGTGCCTCTGACGACATTGATGCATATTGTGGACGGCACGACGAAAAATCCGGGCATATACACTGTCATACGGTTATACAATGCCATGGAACTTTCGGTCACGGAACTTGTGGACGAATTGAACGATTATATGTAAATCCAATGTCACTTAGTTAAGCCACGGGCTTTGGGAGGCGTGCCGACGGACGGGGAA
>CARDPF010000287.1 GCA_948960675.1 uncultured Eisenbergiella sp. | reverse complement strand
CCGCATGCCGCCGGAAAGCTGGTGGGGATAGGAATCATACACCCGCTGCGTATCCTTTAAATCGGCATCCGCCAGCGCCTGCAGGGCCCGCCCCCTGCGCTCCTGCGCAGTCATCTGCGGGCAATGGATCCGCAGCGCCTCCTCCACCTGCCAGCCCACGCGGTAAACCGGATTTAAGCTGGTCATGGGCTCCTGAAATACCATGGCGATCCTATTGCCCTGCAAAGTCCTAAGCTGCTGCCGCTCACAGGACAAAAGATCCTTCCCCTCAAATAAGATTTTCCCCCTTTTTTCCATATCATGCCGCGCCAAAAGCCCCGCTATCGCCAGTGCCGTCATGGATTTGCCGGAACCGGACTCCCCCACCAGTCCGACGATTTCCCCCGGCTCCATGTGCAGGCTAAAATCAAACACCACGGTCTCCGGCGCCAGATGATCATGGAATTCTATCGTTAAATCCTTTACATCCAACATAGGATTTTCCCCCTAACTGCCCTGCCGCCTTTCCTTAATGCCCTCCGCCAGCAGGGAAAAACCAAGGACTGTCAAAATCAGCACCGTGCCCGGAAATACCGCATACCCAGGGGCGGAAAACAAATAGGTCTGGGCCTCGGAAAGCATCCTGCCAAGGCTTGCGTCCGGCGGCTGCACGCCGATGCCCAGATAGCTCATACCGGCCTCCGCAAGCACCGCATTGTTAAAGCCGATCATGATGGATGAGGAAAGCGTGGTCATTACGTTTGGCAGAATGTGTACAAACATAACCCGCAAATCCCCTGCGCCCGCCAGCTTTGCACTCTTTACATAATCCATGCCCTTGCAGCGGATAAATTCGCTGCGCACGATACGGGCAAAGCTGGGAATGAAGGCGATGCCAAGGGCAATTATCACATTGTATTTCCCGCTCCCCAAAAGGCTGACAAAAACCAGTCCCAACAGGATACTGGGAAACGCAAAGAGGGCATCGTTAATGCGCATAAAAATTTCATCCACAATGCCGCCGTAATACCCGGTAAAGGCGCCTGCCACAATGCCGCAGCATGCGCCGATGGCCACAGTCCCAAACGCTACCAAAAGCGTGGTGCCGCCCCCTTTTAAAACGCGGCTCAAAATGTCCCTGCCAAAATTGTCGCATCCCATCGGGTGGGCCAGACTGACGCCCGCCAGTTTTTGCGCGCCATCCATGGCCTCCGGGTCATAAGGCGTCCAAAAAAAACCAACCGCCATGCAGACAAGCACAATCCCTGTAAGAATGGCCCCCACTTTAAAATTTGCACTGTTTTTCTTTTCCATAACCCTGCACCCTATTCCAAGGCAATCCTAGGATCAATCAAACGGTAAAGCATATCCACCAAAAAATTGATGAAAATGACCAGAAAGGCGATGCAGACAATCACTGCCTGCACCACCGGATAATCCCGGTTGGAAATGGAAGTCAAAAGAATCCTCCCGATGCCCGGAATGTTAAATACCTGTTCAATGACGATGCTCCCCGCCACCATATCCGCCAGGGCCATTCCCAGAAAAGTCACCACCGGGATCAGCGCGTTTTTAAGTACATGCCGGTACAAAACCGCTTTCGTCCGGTTTCCCCTGCTGTAAGCGGTCCGCACATAATCCAGTTTTTTCTCCGTAATCACCGAAGTGCGCAGCAGCTTGGCAGCCATCGCCGCCTTTGGCAGCGCAATCGCAACGGCCGGAAAAAACAGGTATCCCAAAAAGCCGGTCAGGCTGGTGTGATAAGACACATAATCCCCCGGGGTAAAAAGATGCAAAACCAGGCCGAAAACCAGCGTGATCAAAATCCCGGAGAAAAAAGCGGGAACCGCCATAATGACCTGGTTTACCACCATGACCGTACGGTCCAGACGGCTTTGGGCATGCCATGCGCAAAGGATGCCCACCGGCACGGAAATCAACACAATCAGGAGAAAAGACATACCCGCAAGGGTGAGGGTAATCGGTACCTTATCCCAGATCATGGATTTCACCGTCATGTTATAACGGTAGGACATTCCAAAATCCCCCCGCACAAAATCCGCTGCCCACCTCGCATAGCGCACGATGAGCGGATCGTTTAAACCAAGCTGGCTGCGCAGTTCCTCCACCCTTGCAGGCGTAGCCTCCGTGCCCAGCATGGCCGTAGCCGGATCCCCCGGTATCACGGCAAAAGCTGCGAATACCAGAAACGATACCGCCAAAAGCGTCGCAACAAGCCCGGCCAGCTTTTTCGCAAAATATTTCATTCCTGTTCTCCCTGCCCGGCCAGCGAAAGCTTGGCGAAATTCTGTACATAGAGGGGGTAAAACGTATAGCCCGTATATTTTTTATCCAGAGCCACAAAACAGGGCAGATCCTGAATATAGACGTTGACCGCATCCTCCGCAAGAATACGCTCGCATTCTTTATAATACTGCGTCTTTTCACCGTCGTCCACGCTGGAAAGCGCTTTTGCAAACGCCTCATCATATGCCTGACTGCTGTAATTGACAAAATTGTTTGACGCCGTACTCGTAAAACGGCGCAGCAGGGAGGCTGCCGTTAAGCTGGAAGCATCCAATCCCACCACGGTCGCTTCGTAATTGCGGTCGGTATATACGTCGGAAATCCAGCTTTCCCATTCGATCAGCTGGATATCGGCCGTCACCCCGATGGCTTTGAGCTGCTCCGCCATAATCTGGGCGCAGTCCACATGCTGCTGGTAGTTGGAGGGCACCTTTAGGGTAAAGGTAAACCCGTCCGGATATCCCGCCTGCGCCAGCAACTCCTTCGCTTTTGCAATGTCCGTTTCGTAGAGATCGTTGAGTTCTTCCATGTAATATTTTCCGAAAGCCGGAAACATGCTGCTGCCGACCTGCGTTCCCTTGCCGTTGGCGTTCAAATCCATAATTCCCTGGGGATCAATGGCATAACAGAGCGCCTTGCGCACGCGGATGTCGTCAAACGGCTTGGCTGCGTTATTCAGATACATCGCCTGCACCAGATTCATGGTCCCTTCCAGCACATTGAAATTGTCGGAAAGTTGTTCGGACTGGGTCTGGGTAATGCGCACAAACATATCAATGGCGCCGCCGTTTAAATTGGTCACGATGGCGTCCGTGTTGGCAATGACCTTTAATGTCACTTTCTCGATTCCGGCAGGCTCGCCCCAGTAGTCATCGAATCTCTCCATAATAAAATTCTCCTGCGGGGCGCGGGAAACAAATTTATACGGCCCCGTTCCGATGGGAACCGATTCGGGGGTCTGGTTTGCCTGGGGAATAATGGCGACGGTCAAATACGGCAAAAATTCCATATCCGGCTCCTTTAACGACACCTCCACCGTCTTATCGTCCACAATACGGACCTCCTCAATCGCAGAAAACGCCGCTACCAGGGGATCCCCGCTGCTGGTATCGGCGCATCTGTCCAAAGAATACTTTACGTCGTCTGCCGTCAGCGTACTGCCATCGTGAAACTTCACGTTCTCCCGAAGCGTAAATGTGTACGACTTACCATCCTGCGAAATCTCATGGCTTTGGGCCAGGGCATCGACCAAATTTCCTTCACTGTCAGGATTCACCAGTCCGTCGTAGAGGTTAAACAGGATCTCCTCCGTTCCCGCCGCCACCGCCTTGTGGGGGTCGAGACTATCCTCAATGTCCTGAGGAATGCCGATCGTGATCTGCGACGCACTTTCACCCGCCTTATCGCCTGCGCATCCGCCCAGTGCAATGGTAAGTGTCGTGTACACCAAAGTCAAAAGAACCTTCCGAAATGCTTTTGTCTTCATGTGTCTCTCCTTTTTGATTCATTCTATATGCAGTTGTCCCATCCTGCTGGCGGCAGGCTTCCCTGTCCGCACGCCGATGGTGCGGGAAGTGTGATATTTTTTTCACAAAATCTTCCCGCCCATTATTGTATACAATCTTTTGGCAAAATGCAAGCATTTTTTATGCCGTGGCACGGAAATGTGGCACGGAAATGTGGCACGGAAATGTGGCACGGAAATGTGGCACGGAAATCAATTTTGCGGGAGGGGAGGGGCAGGGACGGCTTCCCGGATGCCTG
>CARDPF010000286.1 GCA_948960675.1 uncultured Eisenbergiella sp. | reverse complement strand
GGAACCGGGAACCTGACACCCGCACCAAAAAACACTCCCCTTACGGCACGGATACTTCCGGATGTCACGTGCCCACACAACATGCAAACGGCAAAATCCAGCAAAATACCGGGACATTTTTGCCGAAAACACGGGGAAAACCGTCCGTGTTTTCGGGCCAAAATGTCCCGGCATGCTATAACCGTATGCTTATTCCTGCGCCGGCGCTTCTGCAGGCGCCTCTTCTGTATTCTCCTCCTGCGGCTGTGCAGTTTCTGCGGCACGGCCCTCTTTTGCCAAAAGCAGCATGATCTCGTTGGACCGGGCGATGAATTTGGTCATGGCCTCTGCGGACAAGGGCGCATTCTGGAGCTTGGCAAGGTCATACAGCTGTTCACAAAGCATCTTGGCGTTACGGTCATCCCCATGTCCCGTGATATAGGACACCAGCGGATGGCCTGCGTTCAATACCAGCGTTTCGCCTTCCGCACCGAACATGTCTGCCCCGCCGCCATACATCCGCATCATGTCCTGCATTCTTCTGGATTCCTCGGAAACCGTCAAAACGGAGGATACCTTCTTATTTTTGAGCTTTTCCACGCTGACCTTGATTTTGTCATTCTTGAGGGCCTTGCGCACCAGCTTCTCCAGCTTTTCGGACTGGGCCTTTAATTCCTCCTGTGCCTTCTTGCCGGTCTTTGCCTTGAACACATCCGTCAAATCCGCATCAATCCTGGCAAAACGGATCCCCTCATTCTTGGATTCCAGCTGGGAAATAAAGGGTTGGTCAATTTTCTCCGGCAGAATTACCGCATCCATTTTCGCGGACTTGAACATATTGATATACTGGCTCTGCTGCTGCTCATCGGTCACATAGTAGATGGTTTTTTCCTTCTTCTCTTCCTCTTTGTTTTCCTCTGCTTCACCCTCGTCCTGCACATCCACGACTTCGGCTTCCACCTTTTCCCCGTTTTCATCCACCGCCGCTTCCCCTACCTCGTCCGGATCGGATTTTGCCACCTCCAGGCACTCCGGCAGGGTCATATATTTGCCGTCCAGATTCTTAAACAGGATATAATCTGTCATCTTCTGGCAGAATTTGTCATCCTTTAAGCAGCCGAACTTGATGAAGGGCGCAATGTCGTCCCAGTATTTCTCATATTCCTCCTTCTGGGTCTTGCACATGCCGGACAGCTTGTCCGCCACCTTCTTGGTAATATAATCGGAAATTTTCTTCACAAAGCCATCGTTTTGGAGGGCACTTCTGGAAACGTTGAGCGGAAGATCCGGACAGTCGATCACACCCTTTAACAGCATGAGGAACTCCGGTATGACTTCCTTGATATTGTCCGCCACAAATACCTGATTGTTATACAGCTTGATCGTCCCCTCGATGGACTCGTATTCCATATTGATCTTGGGGAAATACAGGATCCCTTTTAAGTTAAACGGATAATCCATGTTCAGGTGAATCCAGAACAGGGGCTCCTTATAATCCATGAACACCTTCCGGTAAAAGTCCACGTAATCTTCCTTGGTGCACTCGCTGGGATTCTTCGTCCAAAGGGGATGGATATCGTTCATCAATTCCGGACGCTTTACGATTTTTACCTTATCCGGATCATCCTCCTTCTCCTTCTTCACCTCTTCCACCACCTGATCGGTATCGAGCTTCTCACTGGCAAGGATCGTCTCCGTATCAGGCGTATTCTCCCTGGATACATAGATCTCGATGGGCATGAAGGAACAGTATTTCTTAATGACTTCCTTTGCCTTGTATTCGTTGCAGTACTGCAGGCATTCCTCGTTCAAATGCAGGGTAATGCAGGTCCCCACCTGCTCCCGGGTGCCCTCCGTCATCTCAAACTCGGAGCCGCCGTCACATTCCCAATGCACGGGAGCCGCCCCCTGCTGCCAGGAAAGGGTATCAATATGCACCTCGTCCGCCACCATGAACGCGGAATAAAATCCCAGGCCGAAATGCCCGATGATCTGGTCATCGTTGGCTTTATCCTTATATTTGGCTATAAAATCGGTAGCGCCGGAAAATGCGATCTGGTTAATATACTCTTCCACCTCGTCCGCCGTCATGCCGATTCCGTTATCCACCACCTTGATGGTCTTATCCTCCGGATTTACAAACACCTTCACGGTAGGCTTATAGTCCTCCGGCAGGCTGTATTCCCCCATCATATCCAGCTTTTTCAATTTGGTAATGGCGTCGCAGCCGTTGGATATCAGTTCCCTGTAAAAAATGTCCTGATCCGAATACAGCCACTTTTTGATGATCGGAAAAATATTCTCGCTGTTGATTGATAAACTGCCATGTTTGTTGGTCATGAAAATCACAATCCTTTCTTTTTCTCTTTTATGATCCTACAGGCGCAGCCGTCCAAATCTTGCACTGCCCTTAAACAACCGCACGCAGGACGTGACTGTGGTCCCGCCGGGTGATAAGCAAACCGTAACTGCTGCCTGTCTTGTTAAAAGACAGTTTAGTCCACACGGCGCAAAAAGTCAACAAAAAATTAGCACTCATTTCACATGAGTGCTAACAGTTTGCTGCAAACCCGCATAAATGCTGCATTTTCTAAATTATTAACTTTTTATAAACCGGGCTGTTCCACCTTGAAATACGTATTATAAACAGTAAAAAAGCCGGCTGTTTCCACATTTTCCCCCCCTGCAAATGCCATATCGTCCCAAAGTTCCCTGTTTAGCTGCCGGGTAAGGGTATTCACAAACGCATTGTATTCCGTATGGAAAGTTTCGTTTCTACGCCTCTCCAAAATTTTTTCCTTATTAAGCTGGGTCTGGTTTTCGTCAAAGGTACTGATGCATTTTAGCAGGTAATAGTCTTCCCCGGACTGTACCGGTTCGCTCACCTCGTCTTTTCCCAGATTAAACGCGGCTGTCTCAATAGGTTCGGCCACCTCCCCTTTTCCAAAAGAATAGCGGATGACGCTGTCCTGGCTGCTCGTCTCGGCGACAGCCTCAAAATCCGCCTCCCCTTCCCGGATTTTGCGCAGGATTTCCTCCGCCTCCCCCAGGCTCTTTAAGCGTATCTGCAAAACCGTAATTGTCCTTGCCTCGTCGTCGCTGATTTCCGGATTCACATCCTCCACAATCTGCCGGTAAACCTTTTCCGCCAAAGCGTATTCCCGGTACATCTGTATGACCAGCTTTTCGTTTACCGAAAGAGCCGCAATCCCGGTTTCCGTCAGGGAAGCAAAATATTCTTTTCCTGCGGCCGCCGCTTTTTCTTCTTCCTTTTTGTCGAGGGACACGTCTTTTTGCCCCGCCAGAAGCACCATGGATTTTACCTGTACCAATTCCTCCAAAACCTGCGCCTTCGCCTCCTCCACGAGGGAAAAGCTGCCCTGCGCATTCCAAATCCGGGGCCCGTAGACGGACTCGTAGCGGTTTTGCATATCGGTCAGATAAACCATGGCCTCCGGCAGGGTACAGGGCAGGTTTCCCACCTTGAAAACCTCATCCTTTTTTAAGCCCGTGGTGAGCACCACTTTCGTACCGCTGTTGCGGTACGCAAAAAAAACCGTGGCCAAAAGCGCAAGAACCGCCACGACAGCCACAATTGTGGCAACCCGCTTTTTCCATTTGCCGGACTCCTCCAGCCTCCTGATTTCGTCGGTATACATACTTTATTCCTTCAAGTCCCTTTCCAACACCTGCCGGATCCGCACGCTCGCCCTGCCGTCCCCGTATGGGTTTTTGGCCTGGCTCATCTTTGCATAGGCCTTTTCATCCTCCAGAAGCTTCTTACAGCCCTGGTAAATGCCTTCCTCCTGCGTCCCCGTAAGCAAAAGCGTCCCCGCCTCCACTCCCTCCGGGCGTTCCGTGGTGTCCCGCATCACCAGCACCGGCTTGCCAAGCGCCGGCGCCTCCTCCTGGATGCCGCCGCTGTCCGTAAGGATGAGATAGCTTTTGTCCAAAAAATTGTGGAATACATCCACCGCCAGCGGGTCGATGAGACGGATTCTGTCACACCCGGACAACTCCTGCCGGGCAATCTTTTGTACCTGCGGGTTTAAATGAATCGGATACACTGCTTTCACATCCCCAAATTCCTCCACAATCCTGCGGATGGCCCGGAACATTTCATGCAT
>CARDPF010000285.1 GCA_948960675.1 uncultured Eisenbergiella sp. | reverse complement strand
GTTTGGAATTTGTAAGGACGCAGAAGTGACGATGATTCGTAACAGTTCAGACAGGTCTGTCCTGTTACTGCATCCGCCCATTAAAATCGCTACGCGATGGGGCGGATGTTTGCCACCACCACGTATTCTCACGGTCTGCGCAGTAAATGCACAGATCTGTCTGAACTGTTACCGATGATTCGATGAATTATGTAAAATGCACTTGACATTTCATGTAAAGCACACTATACTAAAAATGTCAAGCGAACATGACATTTGGATGCTGCATGATTCCCGGGAGTGCATCCAAGAAGTCAGAAACCGTTACAATGGCGGTTTGGGCTTGTACAGACCATTACGTACAAAACATGCCGCAATGCGGCGGAAAGAGGAGCAGATGGACAAAATCAGAAAGTTGGCAGGTGCGCATACACTGCTGTACTGCATTGTGGCAGAAATTCTTTTCCTGCTTGTACTGACGGGAACCGGATGGATCATCGCCGTGGTTTATCCCCAGGGGGATTACTATGTGCAGCTTTTCCTGCAGGAAGCGCTGGGGACGGTGTTTGCCTGTGGGATGCTGTGGGTATCCGGCCTGCTGCCGGTTTTAAAAAACCGGGGATGCGGTTTTTGGAGAGGGCTTTTGACGGGAGCGTATATTTTGGCAATCAGTGCCTTTACCATTGTGGTGATGCCGCTTGCCTATGAAGGGGAAAAGATTTTGCGGCCCATACCATTGCTCATGGCATATTTGGGATGCATGCTTTGCGTGGGAATGGCGGAGGAGTTTACTTTCCGGGGTGTGATTGCGACGCTGCTGCTTAGAAAATTCGGCACGGATGCCAAGGGCATCCATAAAGCGGTGGTCGTGGCGGGGGTTTTGTTTGGACTGGTGCACCTTGGCAACGCCGTGGCCGGTTCCTGGGAGGGGGCGCTGATACAGGCGGCGGTCGCATCCGCCATGGGCATGGCGCTGACGGCCATGTATTTCCGGAGCGGCTGTATCTGGGTGACGGTATTTTTACACGCCCTGTTGGATGTGGCGGCGGGGATAACCACCGGTTTGTTTGGAAACGAGACGCTGGCCGATACCATTGCCTCCTACAGTCCGGTGAATTTGCTTGGGGCGCTGCCGTACCTGGTTGTGCTGCTGGTGCTTCTCAGGAAGAAAAAAATACGGGAGGTGCAGGAAAACATGGGGCAGTTAATGTGACGGTTCAGGATGGCTTTGTGGCGTACCAACTGCCCGGACGCCGTGGAGGGAAAGACGGTAAAAGATTTGAAAACCAAAATACAACAATTGCGCAAGGAGCGCAGAATATCCCAGAGTGAACTGGCGGATGCGCTGTCTGTGACCAGACAGACGATCATTTCGCTGGAGAGTGGGAAGTATAAGGCATCTTTGGTGCTGGCACATAAGATCGCGCAATATTTCGGGAGCGCGATAGAAGAGATTTTCATATTTGAGGGGGAGGAAAACCTATGATTGGTATTTTTTGTGTGACAAAGGCGGCAACGGATGAGGAATATGGCGTACATCTGGCAAAAGCATGCTATGTGTATACGGGCATGATCGTGATTGGTGTGATAACGGCGGCCATCGCGGTCACTGCGGAAGTTTTAGGGATGACAGGAATTTCGGATTATATGCTGGGATTGTACTGCGGGATGGGCAGCGGAATCACCATCGGGGGAGCGGTGCTGATTGTCCGCAACAGGCGTTTGATGAAAAATAAGGAAAAACTGCACAAGGCGCGGATTCACGATTCGGACGAGCGCAACGCCCAGATTTCCGGCATGGCCGTGAAAGCCGCGCTGGCGGTTTTGCTTGTGGGAATGTACCTTGTCATGCTGGTCGGAGGACTTTGGTATCCGGTGCTTCCTAAGATTTTGGTGTTATTGGTGGTGTTGTTTCTATTTTCTTATTTGGTGGCCTGTAAGGTGATTTCCAACAGAATCTGAGGATACCACGGATACGTGCTCCCGCAATCCTAAAACACCTCAAATCCGCCCATTTTTAAAATAAAAGTGGCTACTTTTCGGTGCTTTTGCGGATCCCAAGGTCAAAAATCCTCTTGCAAGCAAGCTTGCAAGAGGATTTTCGACCCTTTGCCCCTGGTATCAGAATATAAAATTAATTCTCCTTGCGGAAAGCGCCCGGCGTGGTGCGCACGGTTTTTTTGAAAATTTCGATAAAATGGCTGGCGTCCTCGAAGCCGTTGCGCTGCGCAACCTCCTGTACCTCCAGATGGGGCTCGGTGAGTAAGAGTTCCTTTGCCCGCATAATCCGGTAGACGGTCACATATTCATAGACCGAATAGCCCAGAAACCGTTTGAACAGGCGGGAAAGATACTGGGGCGTGACATAGACTTTTTGGCACAAACCGGCGACGGTTAGCGGCTCGCTATAGTGCAGTTCGATTTCCTGCAGCGTTGGGGCCACATACCGCAGGTAGAGGGGCTCGCTGCGCAGGTCATGGGTATAAACGCCGTCCGCCAATTCCATGAGCAGGCGGTAACAGCAGACGGAGAGCAGCTTTGCGTCCGTGGGCGGATGTTCATATTGTTTCATGGCGGCATCGAGTAACGTCCTGATGCGTTCTCCCTGCGCCTTGGAGGTAAAAATAATCGGACGGTTCCCCAAAATCTGTGAGATGCTGCTTTCTATGGTGCCGGTGATGGTGGCAAAGGCGGTGATCCATTCCCCGTCTTTGGGAAAGTACGTGTGGGCGATAAAGGGGGCGGTTAAAATGCCCTCATTTTCGGAGAGCGTATAGGTTTTTCCATGTATTTCCACGCATCCCTGTCCCTTTTCGGAGAGCAGGAAGTGATAATAGTGATGGCCGTTTTGGCGGATGATCCGTTCCTGGTTCCAGTGGTTTCCCACCGAATCAAATGCAAACGGTTCCTCCAGGGGTGCACTGCGAAAGCGGATGGGCATGTCAGGTTCCTTTCCCAAAACGGCAGGATATTTTTTAATCCTGCCGTTTTGTTGTTATTATTCACGGCCCAAGGGCCGCTCATAGTAAAACTCCATGCCGCTTTTTGGCGGCGTCACCATATATGAAAGGGGTTTCCTATGAAGGGCATGCACACATGCGGCTTTGCCGCATGGTGCTTGTTCTCATGAATAGTAACGTTTTGTTTCATAATGTTATATCAGATAGCTTAACATATTATACCATGATTTGTCCATTTCCGATATACTAAGATCACGGAAGTAAAAGGAAAGGGGGCTTACGTATGTTTCAGAGGATTTTGTATGGCGGGGATTATAACCCGAACCAATGGCCAAGGGAGGTTTGGGAGCAGGATATGCGTTATTTCAAAAATGCGCATATCAACAGCGCTACCGTCAATGTGTTTTCCTGGGCAAAAATACAACCGGCGGAGGAGGTATACGATTTTTCCGAGTTGGATGAAATCGTGGATATGCTTAGCCGGGAGGGGTATGACATTGTGATGGCCACGTCCACGGGGGCATTGCCTGCCTGGATGGTTAAGCGTTACCCGGAGGTGGCCCGTACCGATTATGAGGGAAGGGCGCACAAATTTGGACACAGGCACAACGCCTGTCCCAATTCGCCGGTATTTCAAAGGTTTGCCGCAAGGCTTGCACAAAAGCTGGCGCAGCGTTACGGAACCAATCCCCATGTGGCCTGCTGGCATGTGAGCAATGAGTACGGCGGCGAGTGCTATTGTGAAAACTGTGCCAAAGCCTTCCGGGTATGGCTGCGCGAAAAATATAAGACACTGGAGGCCTTGAACGCTGCGTGGAATATGGAGTTTTGGGGACATCTCGTCTATGACTGGGATGAGATTGTGCTGCCAAACGCCCTCGGGGACGGCATAGGATGGGACAAAACCGCTTTTGCGGGAATGTCCATTGATTACCGGCGGTTTGTTTCCGACAGCCTGCTGGAAAATTATAAGATGGAACGGGACAGCATCCGCAAATTTGACCGGGAAACGCCGATTACCACCAACCTGATGGGAACCTATAAGGGACTGGACTATTTTAAATGGGCCAAAGAGATGGACATTGTTTCCTGGGACAATTATCCCGCTTACAATACGCCTTGGAGCAGTGTGGCCATGCGGCATGACCTGATGCGGGGACTCAAAGGGCAG
>CARDPF010000284.1 GCA_948960675.1 uncultured Eisenbergiella sp. | reverse complement strand
CCCAAAAACTCCGCATATTTTTCATCTGCGCATGCAATCGTCACATTCTTTTCCTGCGCATCCCAGGACGAGGCTATTGCATCTCCCCCCATCCAGCCAAACGCATTGCGGAGCACTTCCCGTTCCCTTCCCACAGTAGCCACAAACGGATAAATCTCATCCACCCCAAAGTCTGCAGGATCCAACTGCTTAAAGGCGCGCAGCATATCCATAAATTCATCCAGTGTTTCGGGCGATTTTTCCCATCCCGCCGCCTCCATATATTTCTTATCAATAAAACATCTCTGCAGTCCGATCGTATCCCCGTATCCCGGATAGCTTGGCTCAAACCGGGGAATGGTATACATTTTTCCGTTGGGTACCGTAGTCGCGGCAATGGCTTCCTCCTGTCCCCGAAGCGCTTCCACAATGTTAGGCGTCAATGTTTCGTTCACATAATCGCCCATGGGCAAAAGCTGTTCGTCCTCCACGCCGTATTTCATCATATCCGTTGCACTCAATCCGATATTAAACATCATATCCGGCAGGTCATCGGAAGCAAACATCAGGCTTTTTCGTTCCCCCAGCGCTTCCCCGCTGAGTTCTTCAATTTCCAGATCCACATTCATCTTCTCTTCCAGAAATTTCACAAACCAATGATTGTTAATGTCATCATGGGAATTTGTGGGCTGCTGCGCAAGCACATGCAGGGTAATTTTTTCCCCGTCCTTTACGATCGGCCGCTGCGAATCCAGGTTCAGATAATCCGGATACGCCAACGCCTCCCCTAAAGAGGCCTCATCCGGCATTGTTTCTGCCGTAGACGTTTCCTCCCCAGACGTTTCTACCCCTTTCTGTTCCCCTGCGCCCTGCGTGGCCTCATTTCCACAGCCGCAAAGCATCGCTGCAGCCATTGTGGCCGCCATCCATAATTGCACTTTTCTTTTCATGTTGTCCTCCTTTTTGCCTTTTATAGGCGATTCTAAATTGCCTGTTTCTCCTGTGATTTTCCCCCATACAGCAACACACGGGACTTCCATTTTTCCAAAGGCCCCGGAATGGTTTCCCTGCCTCTGGCCATTCCGGAAAAATCACTGCACAGCGTCAGGGGCGCTGCATCCGCGCCCTCATATGCCGCCTCAGCCTGAAATGCTTTCCCCAGGGTATGGGTTGTCACCAACGTCAGTTTCTTTTTGAACAAATACTCCTGTAAGTTGGTCTCCAGATAGTATTTTCCGCCCAGGCATACCACCGAAAACCGCGCACAAAAGTCCTCCTCCACCGCTCCTTTTTCAAGGGCGTATTTTTTTGCACCGTTAATATAAAGATTGTCCCTTATAAAAACAGGTAATTTATTTTCCGTATAAGACATTGGCATACCGTCCTTTGGCATAACAGAATCGCTGCCGCCATCCGGGTAGCTGTTATAAACAGCATTCCCGCTTTCTTCCCCCTTCCCCCGGCCGGCATAAATGTTTCCACAAACTCTGTCATCGCCGCCGTATATCACCATCAGACCGGCCACAGAGGTATCATGCGGAAAATGATACATTGTAAAACGATTCGGATCCCTATACACCCGCACCTTTCCGGCAAACAGGTTCTGGACATATGCCGTTCCCTGGGACGTATTCTGGAGATTATATTCTGACAGCAGTATGTTATGATCCACGGTGCACGGCCCATGGCATACTTCAATAAAAACATCCTCGCTGCTGTTGGCAAAAAAAGCATTTTTTGAGACCCTGGCCCCCTGCGCTTCCCAGTCCAGCCATAACCCGCGGACACAGTCATGGATCAGGTTTTGCTCTATCAACACATCAATTGCCGCATGCAGCTTGATGCCCGCCATTTCCGCTCCCCCGAATTCCCTGCGGTTATTGATATCATGGATATGGTTATGGGATAAGACAGAAAACGCGCCTCCCATACAGCCCACAATCCCTGCCTGCCCACAATCATGGATTTCGTTATTCCGGATGATATGGCCGCCCACATTTTCTTTGGACCAATCCTTTTTTAAATTTGCAAACACGATTTCCGTGTATGTCTGGGTACCGCTTTTATAAGGATCCTTGCTCCAGATGTTATCCCTTTCTTCACGACGTTTCCCGATGCTGATGCCAGAGCACTTGGATTGGCGGACAACGCAGTTTTCAATAATCCATCCTTTGCTCCAGTTCGTTCCGATGGCCGCCGGTTGGAAGGCGGTGGGCGGCGCCCACTGTGTTGCCGCTTTTTCCAGAATGAGCCCCGAAACCGTAAGGTAGTTCACGCCTTCCCGCTTCGGGAAAAAGCAATAGGGACGGACGCTGGCCTCCATTCTGTGTTCATTTGGATCCTGATCCGGCACATGAACCCAAATCTCGGTTTTTTCCGGAGTGACTTGTGAAAACCAACTGTATTCCCGTCCGGACCGGCCTCCTCCGTCGATACCTGCCAAATCCGGCGCTTCGTACAGGGCCTTCCCATCCATAAAAATTTCCCCTGTATGGTGCGTCTGTCCAAAATCATCATACCAATCCCCAAATATTTCATCCGCGTAGGGGTTATAGTCCCCAAACCGTTCTCCCGGCAAAACTGCCCTCCAAACGCTGTTCCCGCAGGGAAGCCATCCCGTCACCTCCTCTGCACCGCTTATGATTACCTCTTCCCCCGGCAAATTCCGGTAAACAATACGATTGTCTGGCGCTTCGCCCCCCTGTCCGGGTATGACCCACTCACGGTAGGTACCCCCGCCAATCCACACAGTATCCCCGGGGGCCGCCAATGCCGCCGCCTGCCCTATAGTCAAAAACGGCTGCCTTGCAGTGCCTTTCTGCACTCTTCCTGCCTTTTGGCTAACATAATACTCCATCCCTTTCTCCTTTCTTTTTTCAGGCTCTGCCTATTCTTTCACCGCCCCAATCATCACTCCTTTCACAAAATACTTTTGTATGAAAGGATAAACAACCAAAAGCGGGGCGCTCGCAATAAATACCATGGAATATTTCATCGCATAAGCCGTATAAACCCGCTTTGCACTGTCAATCAACTCCCCTTCCGTCATTGTCCGCTTCATTTTTTCCGGATCCAGCGCATTTTGATTCTGAATCAGGATCTCCCGCAAAACCGTTTGCAGCGGGACTTTGGTTTTATCATTCACATAAAGCAGGGCCGTGAAGTAATCATTCCAATGCCCCACCGCATAATATAGCGCAATCACGGCAACGATCGGCTTTGCCAAAGGCAGCGCGACAGACAAAAATGTCCGGATTTCCCCCGCCCCGTCAATCCTGGATGCCTCATACAGGGATTCCGAAATACTGGTGCTAAAAAAAGTCTTTGTCACAATGAGGTTGTAGACGCTGATCCCGCCCAGTATCACCAATGCCCATCTGGAATTGACCAATCCCAGATTTTTTACCAGCAGGTAAGTAGGAACCATTCCGCCGCTAAAATACATGGTAATCATAAAAAAACCAGTCAGGATATTTTTTCCCGGCAAATACTTCTTACTTAACGTATATGCCGCCGGAATCGTCAAAAGCAAATTGAACAAGGTTCCGGCCACCGTATAAAAAATCGTATTGGCATATCCGTTCCATATCGGTTTATAATCGAACACCTGCCGGTAAGATTCCAGGGTAAAGCCGACCGGCCTCCATAGGACTTGTCCGGTAGCAACCGCCTTCGGATCCGACAGGGACGCAATAACGGTAAAATACAATGGATAAATGGTAATAAAAAGTAAAAGTACCATAAACGAATAGTTGCAGATATCAAACATACTTAATTTTTTCTTTTTCATACCGTCTCCTAAAACAATCCGGTTCCGGAAAGTTTTTTCATCACTTTATTGGCCAACAGCAGCATCAGTATATTCACGACATTGTTAAACAGACCGATCGCCGTCGAATAACTAAACTGCCCCCCCAAAAGACCGATCTGATAGGTATAGGTGGATATCACGCTGGAGACGCCCAAATTCAGGTCATTTTGCAGCAGGTATATTTTTTCAAACCCCACGGAAAGAATGTTGCCCACATTCATAATAAGCATAATCACAATGGTAGGCATGATTCCCGGAATATTCACATGCCGGATCACCTGCAGGCGGTTAGCCCCGTCAATCCGGGCGGCCTCTACCAATTCTG
>CARDPF010000283.1 GCA_948960675.1 uncultured Eisenbergiella sp. | reverse complement strand
AACTATAAATTCCTTGATTTTTTAAGGAAAATCACTTGACAATATAGGGAGGAAAGAGATGGAAGAGGAATGGAAGGTTATAGACCATTATTTGATGATCCGGCTTCCGGAAGAGGTAGATCACCGCAGCTGTGCAGAGATTTCCAGAAGGGCGGATCATATGATCATGGACCGGGACGTGCATCATGTGGTGTTTGACTTTTCGGACACGAGGTTCATGGACAGTTCCGGAATCGGCGTACTGGCCGGACGCTACCGCAGGATTTCCTGCTTTGGGGGAAAGGTTTATGTGATTCACGCAGACAATAGGATCCGGCGGATTTTAAAGATGTCGGGCCTGACAAATCTGGTGGAGATTATGGAATCGGAAGAACATGCGCCCGCAGAAGGGTGATGACAGGGAGGTTGTGATGGAAAATAAGATGAAATTGGAATTTGAGGCACTGGCGGAAAACGAAGGCTTTGCCCGGGTGGCAGTGGCGGCATTTATCACGCCCCTAAATCCCACCATGGAAGAAATTTCGGATGTCAAGACGGCCGTCTCGGAGGCAGTCACAAACGCGGTCATACATGCTTACGAGGAAAAAGGGGGAACCATCGTGATTCGCTGCGGTCTGGAGGACAGCCTTTTACATATGGAAATTGAGGATTTCGGAAAAGGTATTGCCAATGTGGAGCAGGCGATGGAGCCGCTGTTTACCACCCGGCCGGATTTGGAACGCTCCGGGATGGGGTTTGCTTTTATGGAAGCGTTTATGGACAGTCTGGAGGTGGAGTCCGTGCTGCTAAAAGGAACCTGTGTCATTATGGAAAAAAGGCTGGGAAGCGTTCTGTGGACCGATTGCGAGGAGTAGCCCATGGAAGAAATATCAGTATTGATTGCAAAGGCGCAGGCGGGAGACACTGCAGCCAGAGACGTACTGATAGAGGAAAACCTGGGACTGGTACATCACATTGTGAAGCGGTTTGCAGGCAGGGGATACGATATGGAGGATTTGTTCCAGACGGGAACCATCGGGCTTATCAAGGCCATCGACCATTTTGACCTGGGCTATGACGTGAAATTTTCGACCTATGCGGTTCCCCTCATCGCAGGGGAAATCAAACGCTTTTTGCGGGATGACGGGATGGTGAAGGTAAGCCGGTCTTTAAAAGATGCAAATTATAAACTGCATCTGGCCAAAAAGGAACTGCAGGCCCGGTGCGGGCGGGAACCCACCCTGCAGGAGCTTTGTGAGAAGGCGGGCATTTCCTATGACGACGCCGTTATGGCCATCGGATCGGCCATGGAAGTGGAATCCCTTTCCAAAACCGTATATGAGGGGGATGGCAGGGAAATCGTACTGATGGACCAGGTAGCGGCACAGAGCGTGGACGACCCTTGGGAGGATACGGAAAAAAACAGGCTTTTGGACCGGATGCTATTGAAGCAGCTTTTGGAGGAACTGCCCGAGCAGGAGAGGACGCTGATCAGGCTGCGCTACTACGAAGACCGCACGCAGACCCAGATCGCAAAGGAAATGGGAATCAGCCAGGTGCAGGTGAGCAGGCTGGAAAAGCGTATCCTGATCCGTATGCGGGAATGCGCCTGCATAAAATAGGGAAAACAAGGCATACTTTCCATAACAAACCGGACAGGCTTTGCGGCAAAAGCGGACGATTCCCGGTTGGGCCGCCGCTGTCAAAAATGCCTGCGCGGTTTGGGGTGCGTGACAGCGGCATCACAAAAAAGGCGCATGGAGGCGGAAAGGTATGCAGACAGAAACGCTTTACCTAAAACTGGAGCGAAACGTGGAATTGCAAAAGACGGATGTGTGGATGAAAGACTTGGGAAAGCTGTATTGCAGGGATCAGCAGCTTTTAAATAAAATCAAACCCATGAAGGTGTATAAATTTGTACCCGGGGACGGCGGCCGAAAGGTGGTCAGCGTGATGTGGCTGATTGCGCTTTTGGAGCAGGAGTACGAAAACCTGGAGGTGGAAAATATCGGGGAAACGGAAGTGGTTCTGGAACTGGTCAAAACAAACCGCTATAAAGGGTTTGTACAGGCCGCCAAAATCGTGTTCGTCTCCTGCATTTGCTTTTTCGGTGCCTCTTTTACCATCATGTCATTCCATAACGATGTGGGCATTGTCAAGACCTTTAACCGGATTTATGAGATGATCACGGGGCAGATTTCCGATGGGGTGACGATATTGGAAATTTCTTACTCCATCGGGCTTGCACTGGGGATTGTTGTGTTTTTTAACCACATCGGGGGACGGCGCATCACAAAGGATCCGACGCCCATCGAGGTGGAAATGCGCATCTATGAGAAGGATGTCAACGAAGCGCTGGCCGAGACGGCAGACCGCGAGGGCAAGACGCTGGACGTGTGAAAGTTTGTCGGCAGGCGGACCGTGCAGAAGCCTGCGGCGGGCAGGGTGTTTATTCCCGCGAGCAATGGGGAAAATACCTGCTGCCCTGCAGCATTGCAAACTTGATACCCCGCTGCAGAGCAGCGGGGTATTTGATTGGGAGGGGCCGAATGTTACCCTGCCGCTTTGTGTGTGGCGCGCCCTAACCCGTCATGGTAATTTTGCAAATCATAGATCAGCTGTCTGGTTCGTGCTCTTTTTCCGGTATTGGTCAAGTGTAGCGCCGTGTTAAAAAAGTATTCTTCCGGGAAAATATAATCCCGGAAGTCGGATATGACGGGTGCGTCCAGCTTTTCGGAAAGCTGCCGGGCGTATGCGGCAATTTCTTCATCGGAGGGCCTGTCCGGGGTGTCGGCGATGGGGTAGCCTGCCACCAGCAGTGTAGCGCCCCTCTCCTGCAGGTCGGCAGAGAGCCGGTTGAGCCTTTGGGTTGTGACATCGGCCATTTTGGGCAGCTGGACGCTGCCTTCCCCGAAATCAAAGGTTTCCCCTTGGTCGTCCCACTCGATATCCCCGTATGCGTTGAATGCGGACCGGCAGTAAACGTGGTGGTCATCCCGGTTGCCGGTGTTTGTCAGCCACAGGGACAGACATCTTTTTAAGTAGGCGGGATAAGCCGCAAACATGGCTTTCCAGTCGTTTTTTCCCACCAATTTCCATAAGTCAAAATGGTTTTCAATGGTAATCCAGGTCAGATCCACATCCAATATGGTGCCGTCGTCGCTGTATTCCGAATGACAGACGATATAAATATCCCCCTCCGTCACATTGGTCAGGGCCATCCGTTCATGGAACGCGTTGCCCATACCGCCGTTTAACCCCATATTGACCACGGGCAGCCCGAATGCCTGCTCCAGTTCTTCCGAGTCCATGCCAAAAGCCAGATTGGAATTGCCGATCAGGACGATTTTGGGGCCCTCAATGCTCTTTAAGCGTTCCATTTTGTCCAGCAGGCTGGCCTGATAGTTGCCCAGATATTGCGGGGACAGGTGGAGAAAAAACCCGAGAACCAATAAAAGCATCAAAAGCAGCTTTCCGGCAAAAACGATGTTCTTTTTAAAATTGGAAGTAGATAAATTGTGTCCGTTCATTTCCCGTTCCATACACTCCGAATAATAGGATGATTAAAAGTATCGTGAAATATGCGATCCAGCGGTAGCAAAGCTGCCAGCTTAACAGCTTTGCCTTCCAATCCAATCCCTTTTGCTGCCAGTAATCGGTAAAAAAGAGGAATAAAAAGCCAAAAAGCAGCACTGCCAGCGATTGGTAATTACCAAATATGGCGAGCAGTTCGTCGGACAAAAGGTAGGGCAGATGAAAGTCGCGCAAAATCTGGAGTTGTACCCGCAGGGAATCCCGAAGGCCCCGCATGCGGAAATATAACCAGGCGTAATCCACCAGAATAAAGGTGGTGAGCCCCGATAACAGTTTCCAGCCGAGGGTGGAGGTGCTTATTTTAAACTTTGCAGTCAGTTTCCCAAGAACCGGGCGCAGCAGATCGTAAAGCACCAGATACAGGCCGTTTAAGCCCCCCCCAGAGAACGTAGGCCCAGGAAGCGCCGTGCCATAGGCCGGAGCACAGAAATACAAACAGGGTATTGGCATATTTGCGCAGGGTTCCCTTCCGGTTTCCCCCTAGCGGAATATACAAATAGTCGGTGAACCAGGAGGTCAGGGAGATATGCCATCTGCGCCAGAAATCCCGGACGTTTGTCG
>CARDPF010000282.1 GCA_948960675.1 uncultured Eisenbergiella sp. | reverse complement strand
CGACCGGCAGCCGGGCATATGGGCAAGCTTGCTTGCACAGATGCCCGGATATCGGTCGGGCAAGCCGGTATGAACAAGGAGGGCGAAAGCCCGGATTGTGAATACCGGCGGCGGTTGTGGAAGCGCCACAGGCGCGGAGCAACCGGCTTTCCTGCGTGGTGGCGTGCCGACAATGGCGCATGCCAGGCTTGTCTGTGCTATTTCAAACGATTTTAGAAAGGAAGGGGAGGAGAATGGCCAAATTGACATTTTTAGGCGGCATTCATCCTTATGACGGGAAGGATTTATCGAGAGATAAACCCATGAAAGAGGTGCTTCCCAAAGGGGATTTGGTATATCCTTTGTCCCAGCATATCGGTGCGCCTGCCGTGCCGGTAGTCAAAAAGGGGGACAGGGTGCTGGCCGGGCAGAAGATAGCGGAGGCACAGGGATTTGTGTCCGCGCCGGTTTATGCGACGGTTTCGGGTACCGTAAAGGCCATTGAGCCAAGGCGTGTGGTAACCGGGGACAATGCGATGAGCATTGTGGTAGCAAACGACGGACTGTATGAAGAGGTGGAATATGCGCCTGTAGTGCCGGTGGAAAAGCTGGGCCGGGAAGAGATTGTCCAAAAAATCAAGGAGGCCGGAATTGTAGGGATGGGGGGAGCGGGATTTCCGACACATGTAAAGATGTCCCCCAAGGAGCCGGATAAAATTACGACGGTAATTGCCAATTGTGCGGAGTGTGAGCCGTACCTGACTTCGGATTACCGCAGGATGGTGGAAGAGCCGGAAAAGCTGATCGGCGGCCTGAAGGTGATTTTACGTTTGTTTCCAAACGCCAAGGGTGTACTGGCTATAGAGGATAACAAGCCGGACTGCATCGCACTTTTGCGCAAGCTGACCAAGGATGAGGAAAAAATCTCGGTGGCGGCATTGAAAACCAAATATCCGCAGGGATCCGAGCGACAGCTGATTTATGCGGTAACAGGCCGGGCGATCAATTATGAGATGCTTCCGGCGGATGTGGGATGTATCGTGGATAACGTGGATACGGTGGTGGCCATTCACCGTGCGGTAAATGAGGGAAAGCCTTTGATGAACCGTATCGTGACAGTGACCGGGGATGCGGTGGCAAACCCGCAGAATTTCATTGTGCGGATCGGTACGAATTATCATGAACTGATTGAGGAGGCAGGCGGTTTTTGCAAGGAGCCGGAAAAGATTATTTCCGGCGGGCCGATGATGGGCTTTGGTATTTTTGACCTGGATGTCCCCACGACCAAGACGGCGTCTGCCCTGCTGTGCCTGACCCATGACGATGTTTCTGCAGCAGAGCCGTCTGCCTGTATCAACTGCGGGCGCTGTGCGGAGGTCTGTCCCGGACGTGTGGTTCCCAAGCTTTTGGCGGAATACGCGGAGCGCTATGATTTTGAAAATTTTGAGAAATATAACGGCTTGGAATGTTGTGAATGCGGCTGCTGCAGTTATATCTGTCCGGCCAAGCGTCCGCTCACCCAGGCGATCAAATCCGCGCGTAAGCTTGTGCTTGCAGAGAAAAAGAAGAAAAAATAGGAGGAAGGGCAATGAGTGATTTGAGGAAGGTATCGTCCAATCCCCATATCAGGGCCAAGGATACAACGGCGAAAATCATGCTCACGGTAGTGGTCGCACTGCTTCCCGCGACATTTTTTGGCATCTATAATTTTGGACCGAGGGCGCTGCTCATTATTGCGATATCCGTGGCGACGACGGTTTTGACGGAATATTTGTTCGAAAAAATTTGCAAAAAGAGAAATACGGTGGGGGATTTTTCCGCCGTGGTGACGGGGCTTTTGCTGGCCCTTAATCTTCCGGTTTCCGTGCCCTGGTGGATTCCGGTGGTCGGCGGCGTATTTGCCATTTTGGTGGTAAAAATGCTTTTTGGGGGGCTGGGGCAGAATTTTATGAACCCGGCGTTGGCGGGCAGGTGCTTTTTGCTTTTGTCTTTTACCTCCATTATGACCAATTTCGATTGCGATGCCTATACCGGAGCGACGCCCCTGGCTGCGATCCGGGCCGGAGAGGGCGTGATGGTACGGGACATGATTATCGGGCGCACGGCGGGAACCATCGGGGAAACTTCGATGATTGCCATTGTAATCGGCGCCTGTATCCTGATTTTGGCGGGTGTGATCGACTTAAAAGTACCGGGCAGCTATCTGGCGTCTTTTGCGGTTTTTGTGGCGCTGTTTGCCGCACTTTCCGGAAAGACTGTGAGCGCCCCTTACATCAGCGCACAGCTGGCGGGCGGCGGCCTGATGCTGGGGGCCTTTTTTATGGCGACGGATTATGTGACCAGGCCCGTGACGAAAAAGGGGCAGTATGTGTTCGGGATTTTTCTGGGATTTTTGACGGCGGTATTCCGTATTTTCGGGGCAAGCGCGGAAGGGGTATCCTATGCGATCATCATCGGAAACCTGCTGGTGCCCCTGATTGAGAAAGTCACCATGCCCAAATGTTTCGGCAGAGGAGGGGAGCGGTCATGAAAGGGATGTTAAAAGATGCGGCAATCCTGTTTGCCATCACGTTGGTGGCGGGCCTGCTTCTGGGAGGGGTGTATCAGATTACCAAAGACCCCATCGCCAGACAGGAGGCATTGGCCTTGGAGCGGGCATGCCGGGAGGTATTTGCGGATGCGGACACCTTTGAGGCGCAGGAAGCGTTTGACGCTGCGCGCGCACAGGCGGTTTTGGAGGAAGGCGGCTATACGGGACAGACCATCGACGGATACCAGATTGCAAAGGCCAAGGATGGTTCCGTAGCCGGTTATGTGTTGACCGTAACCACACACGAGGGATATGGCGGGGATATCAAATTTACGATGGGGATAAACTGCGACGGTTCCTTAAACGGGATTTCGCTGCTCTCCATCTCGGAGACCCCGGGACTTGGCATGCAGGCGGAGGATGTGCTGGTACCCCAATTTGCAGGGCGCAGCGCCTATCCCTTCGTATATGTAAAAACAAAAACCGGGCAGGAGAATGAAATTGACGCGATCTCCGGCGCGACGATTACCACCGGCGCCCTGACGGGCGGGGTAAATGCCGGGTTGTGTTACTTTTGGGGGGAATTGGACCAACAGCAGCCTTTGGCCAGGGCAGGTGAAATTGCGTCTGCAGGCAGCAGTGCTTTGAGTGAGGGAGGTGTAGGCCATGAGTAAACCGGGCGGCGCAGGGGAACGTCTGCTTAACGGAATTGTAAAGGAAAATCCGACATTTGTGCTCACTTTGGGGATGTGTCCCACGCTGGCAGTCACAACGTCTGCGGTGAACGGGCTGGGAATGGGATTGACAACGATGGCAGTGCTGGCCTTAAGCAACATGATCATTTCCGCATTGCGCAAGATTATTCCGGACAAAGTCCGTATTCCGGCGTTTATTGTGATCATTGCGTCTTTCGTAACGGTGATGCAGCTTTTGCTGCAGGGATTTTTACCTGACTTATATCAGTCTTTGGGCGTTTATATCCCGCTGATTGTTGTAAACTGTATTATCTTGGGGCGTGCGGAGGCGTATGCTTCCAAAAACTCCGTATGGTCCTCCCTGTTTGACGGGATCGGTATGGGACTTGGGTTTTCGGTTGCCCTGACCTGTATCGGTGCGGTCCGGGAAATTCTGGGGGCAGGGGAGATTTTCGGGTTTCATATTATGCCCAAGTCCTATGTACCATTCTCCATCTTTGTTATGGCGCCAGGTGCGTTTTTTGTACTGGCAATCCTGACTGCCATACAGAATAAGGTGAAAATCGCAGGGGAAAAGAAGGGCAGGGATATGAGTAAAATCCAATCCGGCTGCAGTGAGGACTGTATGCATTGCGGCCAGGCGGGAAGTTGTGAACACAAATTTTACGATACGGCCAAGACGCAGAAGGAGGGCAGGTAAATGTTGGCGCAGGTAAAAGATTTATTGTTGCTCATGATCGGCGCAGCCTTAGTCAGCAACGTGGTGTTGAGCCAGTTTTTGGGGCTTTGCCCGTTCCTTGGCGTTTCCCAAAAAGTGGAAACGGCGGCGGGCATGGGGATTGCGGTTATTTTCGTCATTACCCTTGCAAGCGGTGTGGCAGGGGTGGTTTACCGCTGCATTTTGCAGCCTTTGCATATCGAGTATTTGCAGAC
>CARDPF010000281.1 GCA_948960675.1 uncultured Eisenbergiella sp. | reverse complement strand
TCCCCTGCAAAAGCGCAATGCCTTTGCGGATTCTGGCCAAGGACTCTTCTTTTCCCAGTATTTCCATAATCTCGGTGGCTCCCGCAGGGGTCATCTGCTTTCCGGAAACCGCCGTGCGCACCGGCCAGAGCACATAACCGTTTTTACAGCCTTTTTTCTCCACATAGGAACACAATGCCGCATACAAGGCGTCATTGGAGTAATCCTGCTGCCCCTCCAAAACCGGCAGCAGCTCCGTAAGCACCTCCAGCGCACTCTCCTTCGTGGTCTTCATCTTCTTATGCACGTACATGGCAGGATCATACTCCGGCAGCGTCTCAAAAAAGTCCACCATCCCTGCGATATCCGGGAAAATTTCGATTCTGGTTTTCACCATCGCCGCAATCTTTTCCAAATCCTGTCCCTTGGTCAGCGCCTTTTCCAAATACGGCCTTGCCATCCCCAAAAAGCGGTCAAAGTCCATGGCCTTGATATACTCGCCGTTCATCCATTTTAGTTTCGTATAGTCAAACACGGCAGGCGACTTGGACATCCGGTGAAAATCAAACGCCTCCACCAACTCCTGCAGGGAAAAAATTTCATTATCCCCCTCCGGGCTCCACCCCAAAAGCGCCACAAAGTTTACGATCGCCTCGGTCAAAAATCCCTGCTCCACCAAATCCTCATAGGAGGAATGCCCGCACCGCTTGGACAGCTTATGGTGCTCCTCGTCCGTAATCAGGGGACAATGGATATAGACCGGAACCTCCCAGCCAAACGCCTCATAGAGCCGGTTATATTTGGGCGCGGAAGAAAGATACTCGTTTCCGCGCACCACATGGGTGATGCCCATCAGGTGATCGTCCACTACATTGGCAAAATTGTAAGTGGGATACCCGTCCGATTTGATCAAAATCATATCGTCCAGTTCTGCATTATCCACGGAAATATCCCCATAAATCTCATCGTGGAAGGTGGTCGTTCCTTCCGTCGGGCTGTTCTGCCTAATCACATAGGGAAGCCCTGCCGCAAGCTTCTCCTCCACCTCCTGCCTGGAAAGGTGCAGGCAGTGCTTGTCATAGACATTGATCTCCTTGCCGGCCACCACCCGCGTCAGGGTCGCAAGCCTGTCCTTATCACAGAAGCAATAATAAGCCTCCCCTTTTTCGATAAGCTGCTTGGCATATTCCAGATAAATCCCCTTGGCCTGCCTCTCGCTCTGCACATAGGGGCCCACGCCCTTGTCCTTATCCGGCCCCTCGTCGTGAATCAGTCCGGTATGCGCAAGGGTTCTGTAGATAATCTCCACCGCCCCCTCCACATAACGCTCCTGGTCCGTGTCCTCAATCCGCAATACAAAATCGCCGCCTCCGTGTTTTGCCACCAAATAGGCATACAGCGCCGTACGCAGGTTTCCCACATGCATACGGCCGGTGGGACTTGGCGCAAACCGTGTCCTAATTTTAGCCACCTTTTTTCCTCCCTCTCTTCTTCCCATATTCTGGTTTGGCCGAAAGCCAAACCGTTGCCCCTTTAATCCTTTGCCGGATAATCGGGCAGCTTCTTTGCCGCCGCAGCCTTAAAGCCGCCCACCTCTTTCATTGCCTGCGGGATTGCGATATTTGTCCCCGCACCGGCCACACAGCCGCCGGGACAGGCCATCCCTTCAATCAGGCAGCCGTTTTTCTTGCCCATTTTGGCAAGCATCAGTATCTTCTTACAGTCCGCAAGGCCTTCCGCATGTTCGATATGCACCGCCACATCCGGATAGTATTCCTTCACGCAGTTCTCAATCGCGCTGGCCACGCCGCCTGCCACGCCGTAGCCGCGCCCCGCTGCGGTAGCGTCCTCCACCGGCGTCTCGGATGCAACATTAGCCGGATCAATCCCTTTTGCCTCAAACATCCCCGCCAATTCTTCAAACGTTATGACAAAATCCACATCGGAACGCACCGTCCGCCGGGAAGCCTCCAGCTTCTTGGAAGCGCAGGGCCCGATAAACACCACGGAAGCGTCCGGATGGTCCTGCTTGATCTTGCGCGCCGTGGCAACCATGGGCGTGAGCGCATTGGAAATCTTGTCGATGGTCTCCGGGAAAAATTTCTTGGCCAAAACCGACCAGGACGGACAGCAGGAGGTCAAAAGGAAGGGCAGTTTCCCGGTGGCCACCTCCTCCACATAATGCTCCGCTTCCGCCATCGCGCCCATATCCGCGCCGATCGCCGTCTCATAGACATCCGCAAATCCCAGTTCCTTTAACGCCGTCTTTAATTTGCCCGGCGTCACCCCGGGGCCAAACTGCCCCACAAAGGCGGGCGCCACCTGGGCGATAATCTTCCTGCCCGACTGTATGGCCCGGATCAGCTGGAAAATCTGGGACTTGTCCGCGATTGCCCCGAAAGGACAACTCACCATGCACTGTCCGCAGGAGACGCATTTCTCACTGTTGATCACCGCCCTGCCCGAAGCGTCGCTCTCGATCGCCCCCACGCCGCAGGCGCTGCTGCAGGGACGCTGCTGGTGGGAAATGGCGTCATAAGGACAGATGGCCTTACATTTTCCGCAGCGGATGCATTTGGTCTGGTCGATGCAGGACTTTCCGTCCACCATGCTAATCGCCCCCCTGGGGCATACTTCCTGACAGGGATGGGCCACACAGCCCATGCAGCGGTTCGTCACCTTATACTCGTTCGCCGGGCATGCGTTGCAGGCAGACGGAATCACCTGCATCAGGGGCGGCTCATAATACTTCTCATCAATGTTGCTCTCCATCAGCCCCTGCGTCAGGTGCACCGGCACATTCTCCGGGCGCAGGGAAAGCCCCATGGCCAGCCGCAGCTGCTCCCTGACAATCGAGCGCTCCCGGTAAATGCTCTCCCGGTAAACCGGCTCCTCCTGATTCACAATTTTGTAAGGCAGGGCCTCCATATCGTCAATTAAATTCTCCGAATAAAAAGCCAGATTGGCAATTTCTTTAAAAATTTTGCGCCGTATCTGTCTGACCGGTGTGTCAATCCCTCTCATATAGCGCTATACCTCCCGTTTTGGCATCCGTGTGTACCTGTCTCACTACCACTACCCTATTTTTACACAAACTCCCGGTAAAGTCAACAACGTTACTATTCACGGCCCGGGGGCCGCTCATAGTAACGATTCGGGGCGGTATTGCGAGTTTTGCTGCGCAAAAACCGCCCCTCACTCCTGCCTCATGTTCTCACGGAATGCGCAGTTTATGCGCATTCCTGACCCGTAAATAGTAACTCAACAACCCTGCGGCAGTGGGCCCGCAAAAAAACGGATAGTAAAAATGCAGTCAATATGGTATAATCCATGCAGACAGATAACGCCAAAACACATGGCGCAGTTACCGCTTTAAAGTCAACCCCCTGACGGGCGGCATCAAGTTTGAAAAACGCTTTAGGAAAGGTACGGTATATTTATGTTTACGAAACAGACGCTCTCTTTTATCGCACAAAACCACTTAAACGCCAGCCGGGAATGGTTTGGGGCCCACAAGGATGAATATGTGGAATATGTACAAAAACCCCTATACGACCTTGCATACGCCCTCGCTCCCACCATAAAGCAAATCGATCCTGCCCTTATCACGGATCCCAAGTCGTGCGTCTCACGCATTTACCGCGACATGCGTTTTGCCAAGAACGGTTCGCCTTACCGGGATATGCAGTGGCTTTCTTTCCGTCACGATAAAAAGGCATTTCCCAACCGGCCGGAATTCTATTTTGTCCTCTCGCCCTGCGAATCTTTCTTCGGCTGCGGCTACTATATGGCCAAGGCGGATTCCATGGCGCAGGTGCGGAAGCTGATTTTAAAAAATGACGAAACCTTCACTGCCGCACAGGCCGTTCTAAAAAAGCAGGAAGACTTTTACCTGGATGGTGAAATGTACAAAAAAAGCCGTTATAGCCAATACCCTCCCGCGCTGCAAAACTGGCTGGACAGAAAGACCGTGTGCTGTTCCTGCAGTCCCAGCTTGGATGCGCTTTTTGACGAAAACCTGGCAGAGAGGGTGCGCACGGCATATCTTGCCATGAAACCGGTATATGCGTTTCTCATGCATGCGGAGAAATGTGGGGATTTTTAGTAGATTCATTACGGCTTTTGTGATAAAATAGCAAAAAAGGAAGATCGGAAGAGCGTCGTGTAGGGAAAGAGTGTAGATCTCGGTGGT
>CARDPF010000280.1 GCA_948960675.1 uncultured Eisenbergiella sp. | reverse complement strand
CGTTTTGGGAAATTCCACCGTTTGCATGCCACCATGCGTAAGGAACTGCCCGCACTGTTAGGGGGCAGTCCTGCCGCTGCCACGCCTGCCGACGTACCGCCTGGGCCCATGGCTAAACTAAATGACATTGGGGTGTGAACTGTTACCATTATATGAGGATATGTCAATTTAAAGGTAGTATAAATCATTGTGGGAAAACGTGTCAACTGTTATGATAATATTATGATACTCTGGTGTAACAGTTTAGCCGAAGGCTGGTAACAGTTCAGACAAGTCTGACCTGTTTGGGCATCCGCCCATTAAAATCGCTACGCGATGGGGCGGATGCTTGCCACCGCCACGTATTCTCACGGTCTGCGCAGTAAATGCGCAGACCTGTCTGAACTGTTACGAAGGCTGAACTGTTACACCAGGGGCAAAAGGCCGAAAATTGACATCGGTTCAGGCAGGTCTGCGCGGACTTGTCCAAACTGTTACGCAGAAAGGAGAGGCGATGGAGGAAAAGGATATTGTTGTCAAAGAGGGGGCGGAAGCTTTTTTTTGCAATAACGTAGGTTTTTGCATCGGAACAGGAAGGATGGGGCTTGCGCTGCAGCAGGAATACCAGGAACAGCTAAGGCTGGTGCAGGAAGAAATCGGCTTTTCCCATATCCGCGGGCACGGGTTGTTTTGTGATGACATGGCGATTTTTCACGAATATGAGCAAGACGGTGAAAAAAAGGTCGAATACAATTATACATATCTGGATATGGTAATGGACAGCTACCAAAAGGTTGGCTTGGCGCCTTTTCTTGAACTGGGTTTTATGCCGGAAAAAATGGCGTCCGGAACCCAGACAATTTTTTACTGGAAAGGCAATACCACGCCGCCGAAAGAATATGGGCTATGGACGGATATGGTGCAGAATCTGCTGGCGCATCTGATAGGCCGCTACGGGAGGGAAAAGGTAGTTTCGTGGCCCATCGAGGTGTGGAACGAGCCGAACCTGCCGGGTTTTTGGGAACATGCCGATATGCAGGAGTATTTTAAGCTGTTTAAGCTTACCCTTTGTGCAGTCAAAGAAACAGACGAAAGGTTCCGGGTAGGCGGCCCCGCCATCTGCGGTGTACGGGATGCCGAATGGATGAGGGAATTCTTGGATTTTTGCAAAAAGGAAGGCATCAGGCCGGATTTTATCACAAGACATCATTATACCACAAAAATTCCGGAGCCTGTGGGACATTACGGCTATACGAAGCTGACGGAGCCGGAGGAGGGATTTGCCAACTTAAAATCCACGAGGGATATCATTGACGGCTATCCGGAATTCTGCGGGATGGAGATCCATATTACAGAATTCAATACCTCCTATATTCCCAACTGTCCGCTGCATGATACGAATGAAAATGCAGCTTATATCGCGTACCAGCTGTCCAGATTGGGGGATGTAAACCAGTCCTGGTCTTATTGGACCTTCGGGGACATTTTTGAGGAGCATGGCGTGCCATTTACGCCTTTTCACGGCGGGTTTGGGCTGGTGGCAAACGGCTGCATTCCCAAGCCTACCTTCTGGACCTTCGCGTTTTATAAACGGCTTGAGGAGGCCAAAGGAAAATGTGTGTATAAGGACAAGGATGTGGTAATTTGCAGGACGGCGGACGGGGACTATCAGGGAATTGCGTGGAACTGGCAAAACGGACAGGGGGAACTTACACTTAAGATTTGCCTGCCTGCAGCCGCAAAATGTTATACCCTGCTGGAAAAGAGGGTGGATGAAGACTGCTGCAACCCTCTAAAGGTCTGGCATGATCTGGGACAGCCGCCGTATCCGGACGCAGGACAGGTAAAACTTTTGCGGGAGTGTGCAAGACCGGCGGTGTTTACCGGTCAGGTGGTGTGTAAGGACGCAGAGGCAAAGCTTAAGCTGACGCTTGGAAAATATGGCGTGACATATTTTACTTTGACACAGCGCAAGGAAACCACAGACAGGGGGTATCTTTATGAACGGGCAACTGGGCGTTGAGAACGTGGCAACCGGGGTGTAGGCAGGGAGGTCAGGATGAAAACTGCAGTGATGACGGCAATAGGGAAGGTGGAAATACAGGAGAGGCCGGTTTTGTCCCCGGGACGGGGAGAGGCTTTGGTAAAAGTGGAATACGTGGGAATCTGCGGTTCCGATCTGCACTATTATGAGTCCGGAAGGATCGGAAATTTTGTGGTGGAGCCTCCTTTTGTATTGGGACACGAAGCGGGCGGAACGGTAGTGGAAACCGGGGAAGGCGTGACGCATCTGAAAGCGGGGGACAGGGTTGCATTGGAACCGGGAAAAACCTGCGGGCATTGTGCGCATTGCAAAGAGGGAAAGTATAATCTGTGCGAGGATGTGGTCTTCTTTGCGACGCCTCCGGTGGATGGTGTATTTCAGGAATACGTGGTTCATGAGGCGGCATTATGTTTTAAACTGCCCGCAAATGTGAGCACTTTGGAAGGTGCGCTGATGGAACCGCTGGCAGTAGGCATGCATGCCGCAAGGCAGGGAGGGGCCCGTTTGGGACAGACTGTGGTAGTGACCGGCGCCGGATGCATCGGACTGTGTACGCTGTTGTCTTTAAAAGCGATGGGCGTTTCCAAGGTGGTTATGGTGGATATCATGCAGAAGCGTCTCGATAAGGCGCTGGAATTGGGGGCGGATTATGTCATTGATGCCAAAAAGGAGGATGCTGTAGAGCGGATTATGGCAATTACCCAGGGGAAAGGGGTCGATTTGGGGATTGAAACGGCCGGCAGTCAAATTACTGCTTCCAGCCTGATCCGGGCAGCGAAAAAAGGATCCGTGATCGTGCTTGTGGGATATAGCGCATCCGGGGAAATGACGCTGCCCATCGGTACGGCGCTTGACAAAGAGTTGACTTTCCGGACGGTATTTAGGTACCGCAACTTATATCCCACGGCAATTCAGGCGGTGGCGGACGGAAAAATCCGCATAAAAGACATTGTGACAGACTATTTTGAACTGGATGATATCCAACGCGCGTTGGACAGCTGCGTACACAACAAAGCAGATATTGTCAAAGGCGTAATCAAAATCGGATAAAAGGGTGTTGGTGGCCAAACCAGACCGCTTCGGCGAAAAAAGGCGGTCTGGCTTGGCAGATGGCAGTTCCGGAATTGGTTTACAGGCAGCCGTAGGCCACGGCCCGCATCCGTAAGTGGTGGTATTCTTCCAGGTTTGGCTGCAGGTTATGCATATAGACGATGGATAGGCCGGTGGAGGGGTCTGCTTCTGCCCAGGTACCGGAGCCGCCGGTCCAGCCGAACTGGCCGGGGAAGCCGTTATGCTGTCCCTCGTAGCGGTTTAGGAGCGTGCGCATGCCATACCCGTACCCGTATCCGGCCAGGTAGTCGTTGGAAAAATCTTCCCGTAGCACGTCCGGGGGCAGGGTGTTTTGGCGGAGCAGGTCAATGGTTTTTCTGCCGATGATTTTTTCCCCTTTATATACGCCGCCGTTTGCCAGCATCTGCATCAGTTTCGTGTAATCCCGGCAGTTTGTGATGACGCGGCTAAAACCGGGAACGGTTCCCAAAGGCCCCACAAACAACGCTTCATGGGCTTTGTCGGGGACGGTGAGGGCATCAGGATCGGAGAGGGTTTTGCCGGGTTTTAAATAATAGTTTTTCACAAGCCTGCTTTCCAGATCCCCGAAAAGGAAATTGGCGGAACTGTCCATTTCAAGCGGCTCAAAAAGCATTTCACGGATGACCAGTTCGGCGGGCTTTCCGGTGAGGACTTCCAGCAGGCCCGCAGTCAGTTCGCTGGCAAATCCGTAAAGGAAACGGGTACCTGGTTCAAAGGCAAGGGGAACCTTTGCGGCCGCCCGGATTTGCTCCCGCAGGGTAAAATACCCCTTTGCCCGAAGCGCCTGCATTTGCGCGGCCATGGCTTTGGCGGTGGGATGCGACACCGGAATACCGCCGATAATCATTTCGTAAGGCAGTCCGCAGGTCATGTTAAAAATATGTTTTACGGTAATCGGATGCTCTGTGGGAACTTCCTCGATTTCCCCGTTTGGCTTTTGGATCAGCTTGGTGGATTCCCTAAACTCCGGGAAATATTCGTACAGCGGATCTGTCATCAAAAAACGGCCCTGTTCGTACAGCATCATGGCAGTGGTGTACATGGCGATTTTGGTGAGGGAGGCCTGACGGAACACGTGCCTGT
>CARDPF010000279.1 GCA_948960675.1 uncultured Eisenbergiella sp. | reverse complement strand
GTAGCGATTTTCATGGGCGGATGCCCAAACAGGGCAGACTTGTCTGAACTGTTACATTTCCATTATAGCGGGAAAGAATCTTTTGTCAAATAGATTGACAGATGGAAGAAAACTGTCTATAATCATGATGTACACACGTGTTTATATCATGCCGGGAGGTTTGACGCCAGACTGCATGGCAGCTGCGGTTAGCGGGGGAGTCGAAAAGCCATATGGGGAAGTTTTTCAACCGTGGATTGAGCCGTTGCATTTCAAAGGGCGATACGAGCAAAGAGCGAAGCGTTTGCGGGCAGTTTGCGCTGTCAAACTGGGATTGAGCCCGTTATGGCGGGCAGGGAGGTTACTATGGGCAAAACAAAGCAGTGCAATGTCATCATTGTGTACGCGGACGATCTGGGGTTCGGGGATTTGGGCTGTTACGGCAGTCACCAAATCCCTACGCCGAATCTGGACCGGATGTGTAAGGAGGGGTTACGGTTTACCGATGCATACGCTACTTCCGCTGTGTGCACGCCTTCGCGCTACAGCATTTTGACGGGACGCTATCCGTTCCGGAACAGCCGGGCCCATATCCTGCCGGGGGATGCGGGCTGTATTATCGATCCAAAGACGGATACGGTGCCGCGCCTTTTTCAGCGCGCAGGGTATCGCACCGGAATCGTTGGGAAATGGCATCTGGGGCTTGGCGACGGCAGCTGTCCCATTGATTGGAATCAGGAGATTGGCCTGACCCCGCTGGATCTTGGATTTGATGAATCCTTTATTTTTCCGGCGACGGCAGACCGTGTGCCCTGTGTGTATCTGGAAGGGCGTTCGGTGGTGAATCTGGATCCGGACGATCCGATTGCGGTATCGTATGAGGCGGAATGCCCTTTCGACGACATTCCTACTTATTATAAAAATCCGGAACTGTTACAAATGCGGTCTTCCCATGGCCATGACATGAGTATTGTGGGAGGGATCGGGAGAATCGGGTATATGCGGGGGGGGAAGAAAGCCCTTTGGAAGGATGAAGATTTGGCAGAAGCCTTTTTGGGCCGGGCTCTTCGGTTTGTCGGGGAGAGCCGGGACAGGAAGCAGCCGTTCTTTTTATACTATGCGCTGCACCAGCCCCATGTACCCAGGGTGGCGTCACGGCGTTTTCGGGGAGCGACGGCGCTGGGGCCGCGGGGCGATGTGATCGCTGAGCTGGACTGGTGTGTGGGGCAGCTGTTGGAGGAACTGGAAAGATTGGGGATCCGGGACAATACCATGGTGATTTTTTCCAGTGACAACGGTCCGGTGCTGGATGACGGATATGTGGACCGGGCGTATGAATGTAACGGCACACACCGGGCGGCAGGGCCTTTGCGGGGCGGAAAATACAGCAAGTTTGACGGTGGCACGCGGATTCCGTTCCTTGTCAGCTGCCCGGGTCTGGTACACAGGGGCGTTTCCCATGCGCTGGTGAGTCAGGTGGATTTGTTTGCGTCGTTTGCCCATATGCTGGACATGGAACTGGGGCCGGAGAGTGCCGTTGACAGTCAGGATATGTACGCGGCCCTGACCGGGGAGGATCCGGTGGGAAGAAAAGAACTGATGGTGGAGGATGTATCCTGCGGAAAGATGCTGCGGCGGGGCAATTGGACGTATTTGTCCCCCAGCGGGGGCGCCCCCTTTATGGGGAATGTACGCATAGAGACGGGATTGTCCATGGATCCGCAGCTTTACAATATGGATTACGATATCGGGCAGCAGACAAACGTTGCCTGGAACTATGGGGAGGTGGTGCAGGAAATGGAAAACCGCCTGCAGGAAATTTTGGAAAGCGACAGGACAAGATAAGCGAAAGGAGAGACAGATGGGGACACCGGTTTTAGACCGTATTTACATAGACAGAAGCAATCCAAAACCCGTATCTGGGGTCACGTACGGCTGGCATTATGAAGAAATCGGTATGATCGGGGATGGGGGATTATACGCAGAGATGCTTTGCAACCGGAATTTTTCGCAGAGCGGTACGGCGCCGGGAATGGCCGTGGAGAATGGAAGGTATCAAAATATTCCCCGTGCGGACGAGCCAAACCGTTTGCCGGAGTTTTTACCGGAATTGAACGGCTGGAGCGCGGTAGGCGAAGGAATTTCGATCAGGCGGATTGTCCTGCAGGAGGCGCGGCGTTCCTACGCCATGGAAATAGAGCGGGCAGGGACAAAAAAAGGGGGAATGTGCGGTGTTTCCAATACCGGGTTTTTTGGAATGCACACGCAGGCAGGGCATCGGTACCGATTATCTTTGTATATCGCTTCGCAGGGGGAACCTGCCTGCGTGTGCGCAGGCATTGCGGACAAAGAAGGGTATGTGACGACAACGGCGCTGATTGAGGGCATTGGTAAAACCAAAACGCACTATGAGGTGACGATTACGGCCAACCGGACGGTAGACGACGGTTTTTTCATCCTGACGCCCCTGCAGGATGGCTGTATGACGGTATTTTTTGCCTCCCTGTTTCCCTGTGATACCTGGGATGGCGGGCGTTCGGTGTTCCGCAGGGATATTTTGCAGAATATGCTGGATTTTAAACCGGAATTTTTGCGCTTTCCCGGCGGGTGCATCGTACACGGGGTCAATGTGGAGACGATGTATCATTGGAAGGAAACCATAGAGGAGATACCGGACCGGAAAAACTCCTGGTGCAAATGGCAGCCCCATTGGATTTCCAATGGCATCGGATACCATGAGTTTTATGAACTTTGCGAATATCTGGGGGCGGACGCCATGTATGTGGCGCCCTGCGGGCTCATCTGTACGGATTGGGCGTTCCGGAAAGGGGACAGTGAGGATTTTTCCCATCCGGATACCGATGTGGAAGCGTATATACAGGACTGTCTGGATGCCATTGAATATGCACTCGGGCCTGCAGATTCCTTTTGGGGGGCCAAACGGGCTGCAAAAGGACATCCGGAACCGTTTCCGCTCAAATATCTTTCCGTGGGAAACGAAGACTTTGGGCCGGCTTATTACGAACGTTACAAAAAATTTGCCGCTGCCGTCAAAAGCCGTTATCCCCAGCTGGTCCTGATCGCCAACAGTATTGTCGGAAACCGCAAAAGCGGCGATTGGGAGGATAAGCGCAAGCGTCTTGCAGAATTTGGCAATCTTTCCGACATGGACTATTTTGATGAGCATTATTATGATTCCGGGGATTGGGTTTTTGAAAATTTTGACCGGTTTGACGCTTATGACCGAAAAGAGCCCGGCCTGATGTGTCTGGAACTGGGCCTGCATTCGGCGCAGCCGTCCGACATTTTGTATGAATCGGTGTTTTTGATGATGCTGGAGAAAAACGGGGACTTAAAACCTGTTTTTGCCGGAAGGCCCCTGATGCGTAACTGGGATTATGTGAAGGGGGAATTGAATCCTTTCTATTATCATACCAACCGGGAAAGCTGGAAAACAGTACACTATTATGCCAAAAAGTTGTTTCGGGACAATCGGTTTGACCGGCTCCTTTTGGCATCCTGCTGCCGCACGGACGGCAAAACCGCCATGGACGAGGAAACCCTCTTTTCCACCGCAGGACAGGACAGTGCGACAAAGGATCTGATTATCAAGACCGTAAATTTGTCAGCCCATCCCATGGAAGTCCGTATTGACGCCGGGTTGTCGCAGGCGGAGGCGCGTATTTTTACCCTTTACAATACGGAAAGACTTCCGCAAACCAGAAAGGACTCTAAATGCAGCGGGCCGGATGTCCGTTTTGGCCCCATTGATTTTACAAAGCCCTATACGTTCCCGGCCCGTTCTTTAACCGTGATACGTGTAGACGGGAAATACCTTTAAGGGCAGCCTTTTGGCTGCCCTTTGGCTTGTAATGGTATTCAGACGGGCTACGGTGTGCCCGCAGACAGGGCGGGGAAGTACTGGATTTTCGCAGAATATCCCACTCTGCGAACTATTTTAACGGGTATTGCTGTTTTATACCGCAGTTTCAATGCTACAAAAATCCGCTATACGTAAATCATTATACTGATAGTCCTGGGTTTTGTCAAATGAATTTGAGTGTCCTGCCACGAAAGATGTAACAGTTCGTTACTATTCACGGGCAATGTCACTTAGTTAAGCCACGGGCTTTTGGAGGCATGCCGACGGACAGGGAAGGCGGATCCTTTTGCAGGCCGGATACCCCTGCCGGGCGGACGGTTCCTTACGCATGCATACATGCAAAACGGGGAATTT
>CARDPF010000278.1:3893-4227 GCA_948960675.1 uncultured Eisenbergiella sp. | reverse complement strand
CAGATGAACAATCAGGCAAGTCAAGGTGCCAGTTACTTAATATTCGTTGTACTAGTGCCGCCGAAGGGTGTCCATTTTGATAAGATGGGACAAAAAAGTGACGAAATTTGCAAAAAAGTGTTGAAAAAATTTAATGATATGTTAAGATATTTTTAATATGTTATCGCTTTTAGAAAGGTGCAGCGTCTGAAGCTGCATTTTTTGAGGATAAAAACGCAGGAATTGTCATTTGTGACAGAGGTCGGAGGATTGGAATGGCGTTTAGTTCCATGGTTTTTTTGTGTGTATTTTTCCCGGTGGTTTTTATATTGTACTTTTTCATTCCCTCCATCCG
>CARDPF010000278.1:0-3883 GCA_948960675.1 uncultured Eisenbergiella sp. | reverse complement strand
TCCATCCGGGTAAAGAATATGTTTTTGCTGGCGGCAAGCCTGCTGTTTTATGCGTACGGCGAGCCGGTGTATGTTTTTTTGATGATTTTCTGCGCCCTGTGGAATTATGGGATCGTCAGGCTTTTCGGGCATTTTGAGAGGGGGAGAAAATTTTTTCTGGCACTGGCGGTTTTGGTGGATTTGGGCATTTTGGGTGTCTTTAAGTATGCGGGGATGATGGTGGAGACGTTTGACCGGGTGACGGGTCTTGCAGTTCCGGTTCCGCAGATCAGCCTTCCGATCGGAATTTCCTTTTTTACTTTTCAGGCGATTTCTTATGTGGCGGATGTCTATAAGGGAAAGGTGGGGGTAGAGAAGCGTTTTGGCAAGATTTTGCTGTATATCTCTTTTTTCCCACAGCTGATTGCCGGGCCGATCATTCAGTACAGTGACATTGCGGCGGCCATTGACAAAAGGGAAGTGACCTGTGAAAAGGTGGCGGAAGGAATCAGGCGTTTTGTGGCGGGGATGTCCAAGAAGGTGTTGATCTCCAATACCATGGGCGCTGCGGCGGACTATGTGTTTGGATTGGAGGCCTCCCTTGTGAGTATGCCGGCGGCTTGGATAGGGGCCGTTGCTTATATGCTCCAGATTTATTTCGATTTTAGCGGTTACAGCGATATGGCCATCGGTCTGGGAAAGATTTTTGGTTTTGACATTCTGGAAAATTTCCGTTATCCTTATGTCGCCTCCAGCATTCAGGATTTTTGGCGGAGATGGCATATTTCCCTGACAAATTGGTTTCGTGAGTATCTGTATATTCCGCTGGGGGGAAACCGCAGGGGAAAATTGCGCACTTGGTTAAACCGGCTTTTGGTGTTTTTTTGTACCGGGCTATGGCATGGGGCGAACTGGACGTTTGTGCTTTGGGGACTGTTCCATGGCGCTTTCCAGTCGCTGGAGACTTTTTTCCCCAGGCTGACCAAACGGATGGGACCGCTGCGCCATTTGTACGTGTTGGCCGTGGTGTGCGCCGGGTTTGTGATTTTTCGTGCCGAGAATGTGGGGCAGGCAGGCTGGATGCTTGCGGCCATGTTTGCCCGGTTTACATGGTCGGCAGAATTGGCGGCGGCAGTGATGCCGGTGTGCAGCCGTCTGTTTTTGGGTATGCTGGCGGTGGCCGTTGTCTGTGCGCTTCCGCTGAAAGAGTGGGCAGGGGCATGGGCAAAAAAGCAGCGGGAGAAGGGACACAGTGTGGCCTTTTGGCAGGGCACGTCCTATGTGGGGACATTGGTGCTGTTGCTTTTGTGCATGACAAGCCTTGCGGGCAATACATATAACCCGTTTATATATTTCAGGTTTTGACAAAGTGAAATGCCTGTTTAAAGGGCAGGCAGATGGGAGCATGGATGGACGAGGAAGCGCAGGAAAAGAAGGATGTGGGCAGGAAAAGGGGAAAGAAACTGCCCTTTTTGCTATATATTGGAACCGTGATCGGTTTGTGCCTGCTTCCCCTTGCGGCAATGGGGATTCGGCCCACCGACAGCTTAGCGGAAAATAAGGTACCGGCCAAAATACCGGCTTTGCGGGAGGAAAACGGTTGGAATTTGGACTTTCTTGCGGATGCAGGCGCCTATTTTCAGGATCATTTTGCGTTCAGGCAGGAGTTGGTGGCGGCGGACGCCAAGCTGCGTGCCGGCGTATTTGGGGTTTCGGCGGCGGACAATGTGATACTGGGGGACAACGGCTGGTTGTATTATGCGGCGACCCTGGACGATTACCAGCATAAAAACGGCGTTTCGGACAGGATGCTTTTCAATATGGCGCACAATACGGCGCTGATGCAGGAATATACGGAACTTTTGGGAAAAACCTTTGTGTTCACCATTGCGCCCAATAAAAACTCCCTGTATGGGGAAAACATGCCGGGACGATACCGGTATACGGTATCGCCCCAAAGTGATGCACAGCGGTTTGTGTCCTGGCTGGAAAAGGAGGGGGTGCATTATGTGGATCTGTTTGCCCTTTTTGCCGGTCAGGAGGAGACGCTTTATTATGCCAGGGATTCCCATTGGAACCAAAAAGGTGCGGTGCTGGTTTATAACGCGCTGCTGGACGCCTGCGGTATTCCCCATGAGACCTACCGGGAAGTGCCTTATGAGACAGCCTGTACGTATGTGGGGGATTTAAACAGAATGCTGTATCCGGTATGGGCCAAACCGGAGGACGAGGTGTATTTTCAGAAGGCGTTCACTTACGAATACGGGAAGGAAGGCGCTACGGTGGAGGATACGCTGGTGGAAACCTTTTGCAGCGGTAAGGAGAAAAATCTGCTGATGTACCGGGATTCTTTCGGAAATTCCCTTTTGCCCTACATGGCGGAGCAGTTCGCAAAGGCGACTTTTTCCAAGGTAGTGCCTTATCCCATGACGGATTTGGTGAATGCAGAGCCGGATGTGGTGATTGTGGAGAAGGTGGAGCGGCATTTGCCCACATTGGGTGAGGTTCCCCCACAGATGCGTGCGCCTGTGCGGACGCTGGCAACCCAGGCCGTACCGGCGGAGGGTTCCGCGTCGCTGCAGGCCAAAAAGGAAGGCGGCTATATAAAGCTGACCGGGGTTGCGGACGCTTCCTGTGTGGACAAGGAAAGCCGGTTTTATGCGGAAGTGACCGGCGGGGGGCAGACGGCGGTTTACGAGGCGTTTTGCGTGAGGCTGGATGAAAATGGAACTTCCAGTGATTATGGTTTTCTGCTATACTTATCACAGCTGCAGATAACGGGGGAAGAACTGCAGGTCAGTGTGATCGGGGAAAAGGACGGCGGGTATGTGAAGCTGTGTAGGGAGACGGTTGCGCTACCCTGATATTTTGTGATGAAAAAATGTTTGGTTACAATTCACGGGTATGAGAACATGATACAAGGGTGAGGGGCGGTTTTTGTGTGGCAAAACCCGTAATACCGCCCCGAATCGTTACTATGAGCGGCCCCGGGCCGTGAATAGTAACAATGTTTGTGATTGTGCGGCGTCACAAATTTGTAAGCCATATATGACTTTGCCTACGAAGGCCGCGCAGAAATGAGGAGACCAATGAAAAAGAAAATTTGGGTACTTTTACTGGCTGTAGCAGTGCTTGCCGGCTGCGGGGAAGGTGAGGGACAGGCAGCCAAGGCAGAGCCTGTAAGTGTAATGAAGGAGACGGTAGCGGTCACAGAGGAGCCTGCAAAGACATCTTCGGTGGAAGAAACATCTACGCAGACGGAAATGCCGTCCGGGGAAGAGACCGGAAGCGAATCTGCAGAGCAGGAAACAGAATCCGTTGCGGGGCAGGATTCGTCCGATACCCAAAAGGCGCAGGGCGGGGAACAAAAGCAGGAGCAGGAAACAGAAAAGGCACAGGCAAAAGCGGAAGCCAAAGCGCAGGCTGAGGCACAGGCAAAAGCCGAGGCAGAGGCGCAGGCAAAAGCGGAAGCAGAAGCGCAGGCACAGGCCGCCGCAGAGGCACAGGCACAGGCCGAAGCAGAGGCGCAGGCGGCCGCCGCAGAGGCAGCCTGGCAGGCAGGAACGCCGGAGGGCGGTGTCACGGAAGTGGACCGGGTTTACATTGAGGACTGCGGGCAGGACACCGGATATTGGATGATTACCTATTCCGACGGAACGGTGGAATATGTGGATGACTGATTCTTGCAGCAAGCGGCGGGGGTGTTGACGGAACCGTGAATGAGTTTGAGTAACGGATAAAATCCCGGAAATATATCTTCGTGTTACAATACATCTACGGAAAGTACCCATGACAGGGCGTTAAGCGTCCAGGGGACGCTTGTTTAGCGCCGACCGGAGCGAAGCGTAGAGGTAGCCTCCCGAGTTTATGAAAACCGGCGTGCCGGAATACATAGGAAGGGAGG
>CARDPF010000277.1:2941-4235 GCA_948960675.1 uncultured Eisenbergiella sp. | reverse complement strand
GGTGAAATTCCCCGTTTTGCATGTATGCATGCGTAAGGAACCGTCCGCCCGGCAGAGGGGTGCGGCCTGCAAAAGGATCCGCCTTCCCCGCCCGGCGGGGGTGTCCGGTTTGCGTAAGGATGCATCCCCCGTTTGCCAAAACACCATCACCTGTGGCAAAATCGTTTTTAACGGAATTGGTTTGCTTCGCCATCGTAGCTATAACCGATGGCAGCAAGCTGCTCCACAAGCTGCGCCCGGTCGATCTGGAGCGCTTCACAGCAGTCATCCAGATCCCGGTAATAATCCCGCAGCTTCATATTGACAAAGCTCAAAAGCATAACCGGATCTTTCGGTATCATAACTTCTCCTTTTTTGTTTTCATATAACAGTTCAGCCTTCGGCTAAACTGTTACGAAGATGCACACAAAACGCGATAAAATCGCGTTTTGGTGCGTGAAGCCCTCGCAAAATCGCGCACAAGGCACGATTTTGACTTCGCGGGATTATGGCAAAACTATAACGTTTTCATTCTTTGCGGCGCGCCGTCAGCTGTGAATCCTCCACGGCAATCAGGATCGTATCACCCATGGATACCTGATCCGACAAAATCAGTTTTGCGGAAAGGGTTTCCACATATTTTTGGATATACCGCTTCAAAGGCCTTGCGCCATATACCGGGTCATAGGCGTGCCCCACAATATAATCCTGCGCCTCCTGCGTCAGCGCAATGGATAGCTGCCGGTCCTCCAAACGGCGGTTTAAGTCGTCAATAATCAGGCGGATAATACCGCCGATATTTTCCCGGGTCAGCGGCTTAAACAGGATCGTCTCATCCAGACGGTTCAAAAACTCGGGCCTGAAATGGTTCCGCAGATCGTTCATCACCAGCTGTTCGGCTTTCGGGTCAACCGCCCCGTCCTCCCCTATGCCTTCCAGCAGGTAATTGGCCCCGATATTGGAGGTCATGATCAGAATCGTGTTCTTAAAGTCCACCGTCCTGCCCTGGGAATCGGTGATGCGACCGTCGTCCAACACCTGCAAAAGTACATTAAACACATCGGGATGCGCTTTTTCAATCTCATCAAACAGCACGACGGAATACGGTTTTCTGCGCACGGCCTCCGTCAGCTGTCCGCCCTCCTCATAGCCCACATATCCGGGAGGCGCCCCGATCAGCCGGGATACGGCATATTTCTCCATATACTCGCTCATATCAATGCGGACCATATTGTTTTCGTCATCAAAGAGCGAGGCCGCAAGGGATTTTGCCAGTTCGGTCTTGCCCACACCCGTAGGCCCCAAAAACAGGAAG
>CARDPF010000277.1:0-2931 GCA_948960675.1 uncultured Eisenbergiella sp. | reverse complement strand
GAAGGAACCGATGGGCTTCGTGGGATCCTTGATCCCTGCTTTGGAACGGATGATGGCCTCCGTCACCTTTGTAACGCCCTCATCCTGCCCGATCACCCGTTTATGCAGTTCCTCGTCCAGATGCAGGGTCTTATTTCTTTCGCTCTCTGTCAGCTTCGTCACCGGGATGCCGGTCCAGCGGGAAATAATGCGGGCAATCTCCTCATCCGTCACCGCCTCATGCACAAGGGACAAATCCTCCCGCTTTACCTGTTCCTCCGCATTTTCCAGCTGCTTTTTTAAGCCCGGCAGCTTTCCGTAGGACAGTTCCGCCGCTTTTTCCAGATTTCCTTCCCGCTGCGCGATCTGGATCTCGTTGCTGACCGCCTCAATCTCCTCACGCAGCTTGGAAAGGCTCTCCACGCTCTTCTTTTCGTTGTCCCACTGGGCCTTGCGGTTATTAAATTCCGCTTTTAACTCTGCCAGTTCCCTCTGCAGTGTTTCCAAACGCTCCCGGCTTAGGGCGTCGTCCTCCTTTTTCAGGGCGGTTTCCTCAATTTCCATCTGCATCACACGCCGCTGCAGTTCATCCAGTTCGGTGGGCATGGAATCCAGTTCCGTCTTGATGAGGGCGCACGCCTCGTCCACCAAATCAATGGCCTTATCCGGCAGGAAACGGTCGGAAATATAGCGGTTGGACAACACTGCGGCGCTCACCAGCGCATTGTCCAAAATCTTCACCCCATGGTATACCTCATAACGCTCTTTTAATCCCCGCAAAATGGAAATCGTATCCTCCACGGTGGGCTCATCCACCTGTACCGGCTGGAAACGGCGTTCCAGCGCGGCATCCTTCTCGATATATTTGCGGTATTCGTCCAGCGTCGTGGCCCCCACACAATGCAGTTCCCCCCTGGCAAGCATGGGCTTTAACAGATTTCCCGCATCCATGGCGCCGTCGGTCTTACCCGCGCCCACAATGGTATGCAGTTCGTCGATAAACAAAATGATCTGTCCCTCGCTCTTTTTCACATCCTCCAGTACCGCCTTGAGCCTCTCCTCAAACTCGCCTCGGTATTTGGCTCCCGCTACCAGCGCGCCCATATCCAGGGAAAAAATCTTTTTATCCTTGAGCCCCTGCGGAACGTCGCCGCGCACAATACGCTGGGCCAGTCCCTCCACTACGGCGGTTTTGCCTACGCCCGGCTCGCCGATCAGCACCGGATTGTTCTTCGTCTTACGTGAGAGAATCCGAATCACGTTGCGGATCTCTGCATCACGGCCGATCACCGGATCCAATTTCTGTGCCCGCGCCCGTTCCACCAAATCCTGCCCGTATTTCTCCAGCGTGTCATAAGTGGCTTCCGGATTGTCGCTCGTCACACGCTGGTTGCCGCGCACCGTGGACAGCGCACGCAAAAAGCGTTCCCTTGTGATTCCGTACTCCTTAAAAATTTCTTTCAACTCGCGGTTGGGCTTTTGCAGCATGGAAAGGAACAGGTGCTCCACCGACACGTACTCGTCGCCCATCTGTTTCGCCTCGTCCTCCGCGTTGACCAAGGCCTGGTTTAAATCCTTGCCCACATACACCTGTCCGCCCTGCACCTTCACGCGTTTTTCCACCGCCTGCCTGGCGCGGTTTACAAAATGCTCCTTCTGAATCTCCATTTTCTCGACCAGCTTTAAAAGCAGGCTGTCCTCTATGGTCAGAAGGCTGTACAACAAATGTTCCTGTTCAATTTCCTGGTTGCCATATTCGTACGCCAGCTTCTCACAATTCTGCACGGCTTCCATGGACTTCTGCGTAAATTTGGAAATATTCATGTGACTACCTCCTTATCAGTTGCTATTCTTCTTTCGAAACGGTATGCCTGTCAGACAAAACCTTTCGCCTTTTTTGTTCTATACTGGCTATAACACGTTCCTACTAGTGCCACTATAGCACTGATTGTTAGCCGCGTCAATAGGTGAGTGCTAATTTTTTTATTAAAACAATCCGTAATGTATTTCCAATATTCATAACATGTCCCAACATCGTTCCCTGACGCTGATATCTTTGCTTCATCTTAAATACATTCCATTAAATTCAAATGGATCATTTAAAGAAAAGTATTTTGAAGCCCACACCTGTGCATTATCCATTCTATAATGCTCTGCCTCTTTAACACCATTCCTTTGAAATATGGATACAAAAAGCGTTTCTATAAAATAAATGTCTGCTATGCAGACAAGGTTATCATGGGCGACATATAGGAATAAGCAAGGAGTATCCTTTCCATTCAGAATACTCCTTGTTTTCCCCATCAATTATACCCTCAGTGGACAAAGGGACACACGGTTTTGTACCACTGAGGGTACCTAATAACTTTACAACCTTTTTTGCAAAATCTCTCTATCCTGTTCTTTAATCCCAAGCACATTCATTGCCTGCTCTGCCCCCAACTTCATATTTTCCATAAGATTTCTTATGGACTCCAAAAGACTATTCAGTCTTGCATTTTCTGCATATTCTTTTGCATATTTCTCAACCGCTTCACACATCCTCTTTCGACCTCCTTCTTCCTTAAAATGCTTCATGCCCGCCGCCAATTCCGGGTAATACATATCCTTTGACTCTTTACAGGCAAAATCATGTAACAGATTTCCAATCGCATCATCACCCTTATAAGCCCCGTTAACATATATGATGTGCGAACCATCGTCAAATAACTCATTCGTCTCCTCAAAATGACGATTGATCGTATAAATCGGTATCCCATGCCTAAAAATATCCGTCCGGGTAATAAACACCATATACGAATCCTGCAACTCCGAAAATTCCTGCCCTGCTCTCAACATCCGGGAATCCATCATGCTACTGTTGAAGCGGGCTCTTCGGATGTGCGCTCCCTCCGGCTTTTGCTGTACCTCAACATTATAGTGCTTTCCCGTACTATCCCTTGCCAGAATATC
>CARDPF010000276.1:794-4244 GCA_948960675.1 uncultured Eisenbergiella sp. | reverse complement strand
GTAACTTTTCTGATAACTGCCGTCCAGCCAAGCCTGTATGGAAAACGCCGGTTTCTGCGCCAGCGTCCTGTTTTCCGTCTCCGAAAAAAAGCGGTCCGGAATCCAAAAATCCGCTGCAAGAATCCCTGCCATCCCCAAAACAAACACGGCCAGCGCTGCTTTTTCTTTTCCCATCCTGACCTCCCCTGGAATGTGTTTGAAAAGCCCTCGCAAAATCGTGCACAGAGCATGATTTTGACTTCGCGGGATTTATGGCTGAACTGTTACGAAAAATGCCCCGATGCATACCCTTAAAAGCGGAAATATAGAAAGGGATTGTAGCTGGCGTCCACCAGGAACGCGACCGACAAGCCAAACACCAGCATCTGCCAAAAGATCCCCGGTATCTCCCTAAACCGTCTGCTAATGCTGCGTCCTACCTTTGCCGGCAGCGGGGTCGCCCCCACCGCCAGCAGGACAAACAGGGCGGCGTTGCTGCACAGTTCATACAAAACGGCCCTGTCCGCCAGCCCTGCCCTACCCATTCCCACCATGGATTTTGCCCATACAAGGGCCTGTCCCAGGCTAGGCCTGGAAAACAAAACCCAGCTTCCCAGCACCAGCAGCCACGTGTATAGCAGCCCGATGCCAGCCCAGCGCTTTTCCAGCCATTTTCCTATCCACAGCTTTTCCAAAATCAGAAAGAAGGCAAACCACAGTCCCCAAAACAAAAAGTTCCAGGCCGCCCCGTGCCAAATGCCCGTCAACATCCAAACGACTAAAATATTCCGGATCTGTCTGCCCCTTTTACAGCGGTTGCCGCCCAGAGGGATATAGACGTATTCCCGAAACCAGCCGGACAGCGACATGTGCCAACGCCGCCAAAAATCTGTCACACTGCGCGCCACATAGGGATAACGGAAATTTTCCGGGAACGTAAAGCCCATCATTTTCCCCATCCCCACAGCCATATCGGAATAGCCGCTAAAATCAAAATAGATTTGAAAGGCAAAGCACAGCATCCCTATCCATGCCGCAAGCATGGTCAGCCTGGCGCTTCCCCATCCGGCGATCTGCTCATAGAGGGCTCCCGCCTGATTGGCCAGCAACACCTTTTTCCCCATTCCCACCACCATACGGCCCAGCCCTTCCCGCAGCCCTTCCGGCGTGATCCTGCGTTTTGTAAGCGCCTCCCCGACATCCTTATACTGCACAATGGGGCCCGCGATCAGCTGGGGGAACATGGTGACAAAGGCCCCAAAGGCAATGATGTTTTTTTGGGCCGGAACCTTTTTTTTGTATACGTCGATGGTATAGGACATGGTCTGGAAGGTATAAAAAGAAATGCCCACCGGGAGCGGCAGGGCCAAGGTGGGAATCCGGGCATGGAAAATGCCGTTTACCGTTCCGACCAGAAAATCCGCATATTTAAAAAAGCCCAGCAGGGCCAGGTTGATGGCCAGCGAGGAAACCAGCAGTGCTTTCGCCCTCCCCTTCCCCCCCGCCTGCAGGGCTCTCTCAATGCCGATTCCATGCAAATAGTCCGAAATTGCAGAAAAAAGCATCAGTGCCACATATACCGGTTCCCCCCAGGCATAAAAAACCAGACTCCCCATAAGCAGGACGAAGTTTTTTGCCCGGTAAGGAGCCAGTACATACAAAATTAGAAATACCGGAAGAAACCGGAATAAGAAAATTATGCTAGAAAAAACCATTTCCGGCAGTCTCCTACTTTGTCAGGATTTCCTCAATCGCCTCCAGCGCCTTGGCGTTTTCCTGTTCACAGTGTTTGATGGCGGCCCCGTCCCCGTCCTCATCCGATTCCGGCGTTTCCGCGCCCAATTGCACAAAGCAGACGTAACGTCCGTAGACCGCAACCTGCGCCGCCTGCACCTTCCCCAGGTTCATGGGATACTGCAGGGCCTGCGTCGTGTTGTATTCCTTGTAGGCAAGCAGGGCATCCTCCACCTGCTTTTCACTGCCCTCCTTGGCCTTTACGATAACCAGCGTGTCCACATTCGCCGAAATCATTGGCGTCTGTGCCAGAATTTCCTCGTACATCTCCTCCTTGATCCCATAGGTATCCTCCAAAAGCTCTGCCGGCACATCCATATCCGGCCAATAATTGTCCCCCAGCTTTTGGGCTACGGCCGCCTGTATGTCGGCTACCGCCACATCGTCCTTGTAGCCTGCCGCATTCCCTTCCTGTGCTGCGCTATCCTGCTGTCCCTTACCGCAGGCAGCCGCCGATAAGGCCAAACCTGCCGCCAAAAGGATTGCCGCCATTTTTTTGATTCTCACCATTTTACCTTTTCCTCCTCTTTTTTAATCTGCCCATCTTTTTTGTTACTATGCACGGCCCAAAGGCCCTGGCATCACCGTATTAGGAAACCAGATAGTCGAACAGGCTGATCTGGTTGGACTCCGGCAAATCTCCCAGAATCCCAAGACTGTCCAAAAGATCCGTGATGGTCTTGCTGGCCTTGGAGCGGTCCCTGAAATCGTCCTTGCTCAAAAACGGCCCGTCCTTGGCCGCCTCCACGATGGCGTCCGCCGCCTTCTCCCCCAGCCCATCGATGCTGTTTAAGGAAGGCATGATTTTATCCCCCATAATCTGAAAATTGCGGGAATGTGCCTGAAACAGGTCTATGGGCACAAATTCGAAGCCCCTGGCGTACATCTCCTGCACAATCTTCATATCCTTTAAGGTCGCCTGCTCCTTCTGGGACAGGCTGTCTGCGCGCCGCTTATAGTCCGCCATGGCGCTCTCCAGATGCTGTTTTCCCTGGCACATGATCTCATAGGAAAAAGCCGAGGCGCGGATGGAAAAAAACGCCGTGTAATAGGCCAGCGGATAATTCACCTTACAGTAGGCAATACGCCAGGCCATCATCACATATGCCGCCGCATGGGCCTTGGGGAACATATACTTGATCTTTTTGCAGGACCAGATATACCAATCCGGCACGCCTGCCGCCACCATTGCCTCTTCCATCTCCGGCTTTAATCCCTTTCCTTTTCGCACACTTTCCATCGTGCTAAAAGAAAGGCTGGGCTCCATCCCTTTGTTGATCAAATAAATCATGATATCGTCCCGGCAGCAGACCGCCGTGGAAATGGTGGCCTTGCCCTCCTGGATCAGCGTCTGGGCGTTCCCCAGCCACACGTCCGTGCCGTGACCCAGCCCGGATATCCGGATCAGGTCGGAAAAGCACTGGGGCTTGGTATCCAAAAGCATCTGGATGACAAACTCGGTGCCAAACTCCGGAATGCCCAGCGACCCCACCGGACAGCCGTCGATCTGCTCCGGCGTGATTCCCAGCGCAGAGGTATTCTGGAACAGGCTCATGACCTGCGGGTCGTCCAGCGGAATTTTCGTGGGATCAATGCCGGTCAAATCCTGCAGCATCCGGATCATGGTGGGATCATCGTGCCCCAGAATATCCAGCTTCAACAGGTTATGGTCGATGG
>CARDPF010000276.1:0-784 GCA_948960675.1 uncultured Eisenbergiella sp. | reverse complement strand
AGTCAAAATGGGTGGTCACGATGTCCGTGGTCATATCGTTTGCCGGATGCTGGGTGGGGGTAAAGGAATTGATATCCTCCCCCACCGGAAGCACCACGATCCCGCCCGGATGCTGTCCGGTGCTTCTGCGGATGCCGGTACAGCCCTGCACGATCCGGTTGATCTCACAGGTTCTCTTTTTCGTACCCCGCTCCTCGTAATAATTTTTCACATAGCCGAAGGCCGTCTTATCCGCCAGTGTGCCGATGGTCCCTGCGCGGTAGGTCTGCCCCGCCCCGAAAATCACCTCCGTGTATTTGTGCGCCTTGCTCTGGTATTCCCCCGAGAAATTTAAGTCAATGTCCGGCTCCTTGTCCCCCTTGAACCCCAAAAACGTCTCGAAGGGAATGTCAAAACCGTCCTTTACCAGCGGCGCGCCGCAGACCGGACAGTTTTTATCCGGCATATCGCAGCCTGCGTTTCCGGAAAAAGCCTTCACCTCGGGGGAATCAAAATCGGAGTAGTGGCACTTTTCGCAGCGGTAATGGGCGCTCAGCGAATTTACCTCCGTGATCCCGGCCATAAACGCCACCAGCGACGAGCCCACAGAGCCCCGGGAGCCCACCAGGTAACCGTCCTCCACCGATTTCCACACCAGCTTCTGGGCGATAATGTACATCACCGCAAAGCCGTTGGAGATGATGGAGTGCAGTTCCTTTTCCAGACGGTCCACCACAATCTGGGGAAGTTTATCCCCGTAGAGTTCCCGAGATCGGAAGAGCGTCGTGTAGGGAAAGAGTGTAGA
>CARDPF010000275.1 GCA_948960675.1 uncultured Eisenbergiella sp. | reverse complement strand
CCATGTGCGTCCGGCATGAGATCCGGGTCAAAAATCTGCAGGCTATAGTCCTTTTCCAGCAGCAGGGGGGCAGTTTTTAAGTGCATCCAGTTTTCCAGAAGGGCGCAAAGCGTGCGCTTGGAACGATAGTCAGCGAGCACAGTGTAGAGACGGACAACCTTGTCCCGGTAATTTTGCAGCAGCTGGGCCCGCAGCCAGAAGGTGGAATAATCTTCCGACTGCGGTTCCAGCCTTCCCCAATGGCTGTTTATTTGGTAAAAGCGGAGAATGTCGGCGTAAAGCGACGGGCTTTTTTGCCGCAGGGCAAAAAGCGAGTTTTTCATGTGTTGTACCATGGAACCGGCGCTTCCCCTGCGGCTCTCTTCCATGCATGCCAGAAAAAGCATGTCCGTTTCGTTGCGGGGGGAGACGGAGGGGTAATACTTTTGTATTTGTGCGCTTGTGGGACGGAAGGGTTCGTTCTTTACGATCTTGCATCGGGAAATGCGGGGGGTGTTGCCCATGATGGATTCTCCTGTTTTGCGTTGCCTGTGGCAGTGAAAGCACGGCTGACTTTAAAAATACCGTTAAAGCGGCCAGAACCATTTTATTATGTCTATGGCCTTCTGTAAAGGGGTTTTTCGGGTTTGTGCCTAACCTGATTGCGCTTTGCCAAATGGCTTTTCTGGATTTTCATCTGCCGCTTTGCCGTCAGTCAACGGTATCGCCGCGCATTATCTCCTTCCCCCGCCTGGCGGACCGGAAATCTGTTCCATGCCATTTGGCCGAAAGTAATCAGGTCAGTCCATTGGTCTTTGGGATACCGGGGGATTTGGGCGGCTGTATACCGGCATTTAAAAAAAATGAAAATAAAATTGAGATTTAGGCTAAAGTTTTTTGGCCCAAGGACGATATAATAATTGAACACCTAAGGAAAGAAGTCTGCACAACCCGGGATGAGGCAGACCGATTTCGACAAATGGTGCGCCATATGTTCAAGCAATGGCGGAAGGGAAAGAATACTTCCGCAAAGTGTACACCGGATCCGTGTACATAGCAAAATAGGCTTCATTGCCCGGCAATAACCGCATTTGTACGGTTTTCGGGCATTAAGCAGATAAACGCGGGAAAACGGATTTTCCCGGTAAACAATCAAGGAGGTTATTATGAGAATCCAACACAACATCGCGGCATTGAACTCTTACCGCAACCTGACCAACAACAACAGCGCTGTTTCCAAGAACCTTGAGAAGCTGTCCTCCGGTTACAGGATCAACCGTGCAGGCGACGACGCTGCAGGCCTCGCTATTTCCGAGAAAATGCGCGCTCAGATCACAGGTCTTGAGACTGCCCAGAAGAATGCAAACGACGGTATTTCCCTGATTCAGACCGCTGAAGGCGCTTTGACAGAAGTGCACTCCATGTTAAACCGTATGGTGGAACTGGCTAACCAGTCCGCAAACGGCACTTATCAGGATGAGGATCGTGCAAACCTGCAGGCTGAAGTTGCAGCCCTGAAGGATGAAATCGACCGTATTTCCGAAGGAACCAACTTCAACGGTATTACCCTGTTGGACGGCTCCCTTGGCAACAAGGCTACCATCAGTTCCCCGAACGAAGTTGCCCTGACATCCGTAACGGACGGCCAGCTGGGACAGAAAGCACAGCCGGGCGTATTTACGTTTGATTTAAGCCAGCTGAGCATGAGCACCAACACCACCACCACCATCACAATTAAGATCGGTGGCGCTACCGTGAAAGATAAAGACGGTGCAGATGTTTCCGTTGCTTTGGCTTCCGGCGCAACCGTTGGCGGTTCCACCTTCGCTTCCAAGATGAATGGCGGCAGCGTGACGATTGACAATGTAAAATACGACATTTCCGTTAACGGCGGAAAAGTGACCCTGACCGGCGAGAAGGCTCCTTCTTCCAAGATTACCAGTTCTTACATGGTTGATGTGGAAGTTGCTGCAAGCAGCGCGGCTCCGGCGAAGAACTTCGGCGAGCAGTTTGCCGTAACGGTTGTCAAAGAGCCCATCAGTTCCGATGTCGGCAGGGTTTATGCACAGGCGACATTTGCGCTTGACACGACCATTGTAAAAGATGGCGGCGCCCTCAAGATCGGCGATACCACCTATGTATTTGCAATTGGTAAGAACAGCGCATTCAAGAATGCCGCTAATGTAGTGGACATTACTGATCTGGAAGAATCTACTGATTCCGATAAGCTGCTTCGTGCTGCGGCGAGCCGTCTGTCGAAAGCTGCCGTGGACAACAAGAACTTCTATGTTGGTACTGACATTACCGGTTATAAGATTGCCATCACCGAGAAGGAAGGCGGCGTGGACTACAACAAGAACAATCTGGCTGGTACAAACGGACAGGGCGGCAGAACCGCCGGCAGTCTGGATGCTTCCGCTACCAACTGGAAGGGGCTGGTGCAGTATGGTTCCGCACAGATGACCGGCAGCAGCTTGAGCCTGCAGATCGGCGATACTTCCGACGACTTCAATCAGTTGAACGTTGCTGTGAACGCAATGGATTCCGAGTCCCTTGGACTGCGCGACATTGATATCAGCACACAGGCTGGTGCGAAGCTTGCGGTTGACAAGATCAAATCCGCTATCAACTCTGTTTCCACACAGAGAGGTTCCCTCGGTGCATTGCAGAACCGTTTGGAGCACACCATCAACAACCTGAGCGTGACGACCGAGAACATGACGGCTGCTGAGAGCCGTATCCGCGACGTTGACATGGCCAAGGAAATGATGGCTTACACCAAGAACAACATCTTGGTTCAGGCTTCCCAGGCTATGCTGGCACAGGCGAACCAGATTCCGCAGGTCGTTCTGCAGCTGCTCCAGTAATTTGGGATTCAGCAAGGAAAGCTTTACAGGATCAAGGAAGATTTTTGGTTCTGCGGGCGGCTTAAGGCCTCCCGCAGACATAACACCGGGACGGGGACTGCTCCCTGCCCCGGCGTTTTTTTATCCGATAGGAAATCGGGCTTCCTATCGGATAAAAAAACGCCGGAGCCATGCCCGGAATGAGAGCAATGGAGGGAGAAAAGGAAATATGGGTAAAACGATACGGCTTTCCCAGTGTATGATTGTAAAAAACGAGGAGGACAATATCAGGCGTGCCCTTACCTGGGGGCAGGGGTTGGTTTGCGAGCAGATTGTGGTGGACACCGGTTCGGAGGATAATACCGTGGCTATCGCGGAGGAAATGGGGGCGAAGGTTTTTCATTACCAGTGGCAGAATGACTTTTCCGCCGCCAAAAATTTTGCCCTATCCAAAGCAACCGGTGACTGGATTGCTTTTTTCGATGCGGACGAGTATTGTCTGGAGGAGGACAGGGGAAAGATACGGGACCTTATGCAATTTTTGGCGGCGTATCCTGTGGCGCAGCAGCCGGATACGGTACGCTGCAATATGCTGCATCTGGACGGGCAGGGAAATGTATTTTCTACCACCACACAGGACCGTTTTATTAAAAACAGCAGCAAGCTGCGTTACCAGAACCGGATACATGAAAAGCTGACCTGTACTACGGGACGTAAATTGGTTATCCATGACATTGGGGATGCGATTCCCATATACCACACCGGATATGCATTTGAAGAGTCAAAGAAGAAAGGAAAGTCGGAAAGGAATCTTGCCATGCTGATGCGGGAGGCCAAGGAGCATCCGGAGGAATACGGGGTGTGGTCCTACATCGGGGATTCCAGAATGGCCGGCCGGGATGACGCCGGAGCTTTGGAAGCTTACCGGAAGGTCATTGACCATCCGGAGGCGGAGATGGATGTTTCCCTTCGCCTCAACGCATTTGCCAATGCCATGCGGCTGTTGGGAATGGATACTTCCACGTCGGAGGCAGAAGTGCAGGAGTTGTATGCACGGTATGAGGGGATTGGCGCAATACACCCGGACATGGAATACTGGATGGGGCTTTGCTGCATCCGTTTTGGAAAAAATAAAGAGGGAATTGCCCATTTGGAAAAAGCGCTGTCAGAGATGGAGGCCGGGGAATTTCCGTTTACGATATATATTTCCGGGGAACTGCCCAATGTATACCGCACGTTGACGCTGGTGTGCGCGCAGGAGAAGGATGCCGCAAGGGCGGTGCGTTATGCCGTGCTTGCCCTGCGGGCAGACCGGTATCAGGATGACGTGCTCAATACCCTCTTAAAGCTTTTTGTGGATAACGGGGAGGCCGCCGCCGGAGATCGGAAGAGCACACGTCTGAACTCCAGTCACACAACAGCATCT
>CARDPF010000274.1 GCA_948960675.1 uncultured Eisenbergiella sp. | reverse complement strand
TTTAAGATGAGCGTCTGGGTGCCTGCCAGCGGTAAAAAGCGCAGGGGCGGACATTACGAGAGCCGGGAATATAAAATCGAAGAGATCGTGGCGAGTAAAAAGCTGCATGACGAGATGGATACCATCATCGTGGAGGAACTACATTTGTCAAAGCTTGCGCTGTTGACGTTTGCAGTATAAAGGGATAAACGGGAGGTTTGTATGAGGGTGGAAGATCTTGTGGCCTATGAGGTCATGGAAAGCAGGAGAATAGAGGATTTGCATTCGGAAAGCTATCTGCTGCGCCATAAAAAGAGCGGCGCGCGGGTGGCTCTTTTGTCGAACGACGACGAAAACAAGGTGTTTTATATCGGATTTCGCACGCCCCCCGCAGACAGCACGGGGGTTGCGCATATTTTGGAGCATTCGGTCCTGGAAGGTTCCAGGGATTTTCCGGTCAAGGATCCGTTCATCGAATTGGTCAAGGGATCCCTGAATACGTTTTTAAATGCCATGACCTATCCGGACAAAACTTTGTATCCGGTAGCCAGCTGCAACGACAAGGATTTTGCCAATCTGATGCATGTGTATATGGATGCCGTATTTTATCCTGCGATTTACCGGGAGCCCCGGATTTTTTATCAGGAGGGATGGCATTACGAATTGCAGGATCCCTGCGACGAACTGACCATAAACGGCGTTGTATATAATGAGATGAAAGGAGCCTTTTCTTCCCCGGACGATGTGCTGGAGCAAGAGATTGTTTCCTCCCTGTATCCGGATACGGTTTATGCCCATGAATCCGGCGGGGATCCGGATGCGATTCCGGCGCTGACCTACGGGGAATTTCTGGATTTTCACAAAAAATATTACCATCCCTCCAACAGCTATCTGTACCTGTACGGGAATATGGACATGGCAGAGCGGCTGACCTGGCTGGATGAGCAGTATTTGTCGCACTTTGACAAGACAAAAACAGACTCCGCAATCGGGCTGCAAAGGCCTTTTGAAAAGCCGGTGGAGGTGCGCAGGGAGTATTCTGTCACCAAAGGGGAGCCTGTTGCAGGACGGACGTATTTAAGCTGCAATATCTCCGTGGGGGATGTGCTGGACCGGGAAGAATATATCGCTTTTGACATTCTGGATTATGCCCTTTGTTCCGCGCAGGGCGCCCCCCTCAAGCAGGCGCTTTTGGATGCGGGAATCGGGGAGGATGTGTACAGCGACTTTGACAACGGCATCCGGCAGACCTACTTTTCCATTGTGGCCAAAAATACGGACGAAGCGCGCAGGGAGGAGTTCGTGCGGATCATTGAGGAGACGCTTGCGCGGCTGTGCAGGGAGGGACTGGATAAAAAGGCGCTTTTGGCGGGATTGAACTATTATGAATTCAAATACCGGGAGGCGGATTTCGGCTCTTACCCGGCAGGGCTGATGTATGGGCTGCAGGTGATGGACAGCTGGCTGTACGACGAGAGGCTTGCATTTCTCCACATAGAGGCGACAGACACCTACCGAAAGCTTCGCGAAAAAGTACAGGGACGGTATTTTGAAGAACTGCTGGAGAAAAAGCTTTTGCACAATCCCCACAGGAGCGTACTGACGCTGGTGCCCGTGCAGGGCCTGACGGAGGAAAAGGAAAAAGCGCTGGCCAAAAAGCTTGCGGACTATAAGGCCAGCCTCTCGTCAAAAGAGATCGACAGGATTGTACAGCAGACGAAGGATCTGGAAGCATTTCAGGAGGAACCGGACCGCCCGGAGGATCTGGCAAAAATTCCGCTTCTTTCCCGGGAGGATATCCGCCGGAAGATTGAGCCTTTGATATTGGAGGAGCGCAGTCTGGAACAAACCAAGGTGCTGTATCATCCGATTGCCACCAACGGCATCGCTTATTTTAGGCTGTTGTTTGACTGCCGGCAGGTTCCGGCAGAATTATTCCCTTATCTGGGTATTTTAAAAGCCATGATGGGGCTGGTGGATACGGCCCATTACAGCTTCCGGGAATTGTTTACGGAGGTGGATTTGCAGACCGGCGGCCTTGTGCCCGTGACCAACATTTACACCGACGCGAAAGATTTATCCAAACAGCGTGTCACCTTTGAATTGAAGGGGAAAGCCTTTTTTGACAAGCTGGAGACAGCCTTTGGCCTGGCAGAGGAGATGCTTTTATCCTCCGACTTTACGGATCAAAAACGGCTGGCGGAGATTCTTTGGGAGTTAAAATCCAAAATGCAGTCCGCCATGATTTCCGGCGGGCATACGATCGCCAGCGGCAGGGCCCTGTCTTACATTTCCAAGACGGCGGCGCTGCAGGAGGTCATCAACGGCATGGACTTTTACCGGCTGGTGGAGCGCCTGACAGACAATTGGGAACAGGAAGGCAAGGCGCTTCCCGAAAAGCTTGGCAGGCTTTGCGGGGCGATATTTAGGAAGGAGAACCTGCTTCTTGACTTTACGGCCCAGGGGCAGGAATATTACGACCGTTTTGCCAAAGCGGCGGACGCTTTCCAAAACAGGCTGTACACCACACCGGTGGAAGGATCCCCCTTCCAAGTATCCCTGCAAAAGAAAAATGAGGGCTATCTGTCCGCCTCCCAGGTACAGTATGTGTGCCGTGCGGGGAATTTCCTCAAAAACGGGCTGGCCTACAGCGGCGTGCTGCGGATCCTCAAAGGGATTATGAACAACGAGTATCTGTGGAATAACGTCCGGGTCAAGGGAGGCGCTTACGGCTGTATGTGCGGCTTTGGAAAAAGCGGGGACTGTTTCTTTGTCTCTTACCGGGATCCCAACCTATCCAAAACCATCCGGGTTTTTGAGGAAGCGCCCGGGTTTGTGGAAAGGTTTGCGGATGATGAGCGGGCGATGACCCAGGCGGTCATTGGCACGATCAGCGAGATGGACATTCCCATGAACCCGGCGGCAAAGGCGCTGCGGGCCATGAGCGTTTATCTGACCAACCAGACGGCGGAGGAACTGCAAGCGGAGCGGGATCAGGTTTTGGACGCTACGGCGGCGGATGTCCGGGCCCTTGCGGGACACCTTAGGGCGTTTTTGTCGGACGATTGTCTGTGCGTGGTGGGAAATGCCGGAAAAATGGAAGAAGAAAAGGCGAATTTTTTGACATTGGAACCGTTGTTTTAAGGGGACTAAAAGCCCGCCAAAGCGGGCAGGAGGGAGCACTATGAAAAAGTTTTGTCAAAAATTTGCGGGAAATTTGTTGTTTGGCGCTTTGATGGCAGCGGTGCTGACGGGCTGTGGCAGCAGCGGGGGGCAAAAATATTCGGCTGCCGCGGATACGGCCGCCTATGACGGGGGAATTTATGAGAACGCCGCCCCGGCGGAAGTGGCGGCAGAAGCCGAGGAAACGGATTACGGGGAGGGCGGTCAGGCAGAAACGGTCAGGCAGCAAAACCGGAAGCTTATTAAGACGGTGGACATGAACGTGGAGACGGAGGAGTTTGACCTGCTTTTGCACAATGTGGAGCAAAAGGTGGAGGAACTTGGCGGCTATTTGGAGCAAAGTAATGTCTACAATGGCAGTTATACTTCCAATTACCGGTCCAGAAGCGCGGATATAACGGCCCGGGTTCCTTCGGCAAATCTAAACCGGTTTGTGACGGATGTGGCAGAGCATTCCAATGTGACCAGAAAGAATGAATCGGTGGAGGATGTGACACTGCAGTATGTGGATTTGGAAAGCCATAAAAAGGCATTGCTTGCGGAACAGCAAAGTCTTTTGTCCATGCTGGAGAAAGCGGAATCCATAGAGGATATTATTACCATCAATGCACAGCTTACGGATGTGCGCTACCAGCTGGAAAGCATGGAGTCCCAGCTGCGTACATATGACAATAAAATTGATTACAGCACGGTATACCTAAGCATTGAGGAAGTGGAGCAGTATGAGCCTTATGTGGCAAAAAGCACCGGGGAGCGTATCCGGGACGGATTTGTGAGAAACCTGCACCGGGTGGGGGATGGCGTCAGCAACTTCTTCATCGAACTGGTTATTTCCCTGCCGATCCTTGTCACTTTGGCGGTACTGGTCGGAGGGGTTATCCTGGTTTTCATCGGACTCCTAAAGGTCAGCGAGAAGCAGGCGAAGAAAAGGCGTGAAAAGAGGGAGAAGGAAAATCCGGGACAATACAACCGCTACGGGATGCGCCTGTCCGGAATGCCAAAACCCCAAAACCAGCCGGGACAGGGAAGGGGCGTCGGGCAGACGGATCCGATGGCGCAGGAAAAGCGGCAGCAAAGCGATACAGACAAC
>CARDPF010000273.1 GCA_948960675.1 uncultured Eisenbergiella sp. | reverse complement strand
CGATTGTAAAAGAGAAAGAAACCTTTACGATCGCAGTTCCCCAGACGAGTACATTAAAGACGGCAGCGGAAAAGCAATGCGTGATCGAGACGGAGGAAGCAACCAATATTCATATTGAATGGGTGGAAATTCCCGCTTCCGGATGGGAAGAAAAAATCAACATTATGTTCAGCACGGACAGTCTGCCGGATGCGATTTTAGGGGATATCGATATGTCCAGAAATTTTGACCAGCTGGTGGAACTGGATGAATATCTGGAGCAGTATGCCCCCAATGTGACGGCGTTTTTTGATACGAGGGACGACTATCCCAATGCATTGCGCTCCCCGGACGGCAAAATCCACACACTTCCCGTCGGGGATGAATCGACACACAACATTATAGATTCCCACCTGTGGATCAATCAGACCTGGCTGGACAATCTTTCCCTGGAGATGCCCGAGACACCCGAGGAATTAAAAGAGGTTTTGATCGCGTTCCGGGACCAGGATCCCAACGGGAACGGAAAGCAGGACGAGATTCCTTTTACCTTCCAGGACTCCTGGGGCTGGGGAACCTCCATCGAAAATATTTTCGGGCCCTTCGGCGTTTTGGAAAACGGCTACCATGTGACTACGCAGGACGGGAAGGTGACTTTCAGCGCAAAACAGCAGGGATACTATGACGCCCTTGTGTGGCTGCATGACCTGTATCAGGAAGGGCTGATCGACAAAGATGCGTTTACATTGAGCGGGGATCAGTATGCGGCCAGGGGCGCTTCCGGGGATATTCTGGGTCTGGTCGCCGGATACCGCGCGGAGGAAGCGGGCGTAACGGCTGACAGTGCATACAGGGCGCTGCCGGTTTTGAAAGGAAAAGACGGCGTGCAGATGATCGGCATCAATAATGTGACGAAAGCCGGCGGTTTTGCCATCAGCAAAAGCTGTAAGAATCCGGAGGCGCTGGTGCGCTGGTATGATTATATCAATTCTTCCCTGGAACTTGCCTTGAAATGGGGCAGGGGCGCAGAGGGTGTCTGGTGGAACATTTTGGAGGAAAACGGGGAGGAAATTCCGCAGTTTTTGACGATAGATAACGATGTGCTGGCGGCAAACGGCGGCTACCAGTCCAAAGCGGAATACCGCAATGCAGAGAGCTTTTCGGGGAAAACCCCGGCGCTGTGGCGTTACGAATATGACCAGAAGCTGGTTTATGACGACAAATGGCCCCATGACTATAAGCTGGAGGCAGTGCGGGAACAGGTGGATTTTGGTGTGGTCGGCCTGCCTGCGGGAATGGCGGTGTCCCTGGAAAATACGGAGCGGAGATCCATTTTGCAGACAGACATTGATACGTATTTAAAAAAGTTCATTGCAGATTCCGTGATCAACGGTATCGACGAGGGGAAATGGCAGGAACATCTAAAGACGCTGGAAAGCCTCAAGGTGGACGAATACACCCAGCTTTGTCAGGAATTTGTAGATTCCGTGGAGTAACATTGCAAAATTTTGCGGGCCGTGTATCCCCCAAAGGGGCGGCATGGTCCGCAGAAGCCGTAAATGGAGCCGTTGCTTTTCAGACGGCACGAGCAAAAGAAAAGCGTTTGCGGGCAGTTTGCGCCCGTTATGGCGGGCAGGGAGGTTACAATGAAGAAAAAAAAGAGAACGGGGTTTAACAGCATGCGTATGCTCAAAAAAACGTGGGTGTGCTATTTGTTCATTCTTCCCATGGTGTTATACGTGTTGTTGTTTAACTATCTGCCGATGTACGGCATTCAGCTGGCATTCAAGGATTACCGGGTTGCGGACGGCATTTGGGGAAGCGCCTGGGTAGGCTTGAAGCATTTTCAGACATTTTTTGAATCCTGGCAGTTTAAGGATCTTTTGTGGAATACCCTTTCACTGAGCCTGTATTCCCTGGTGGCAGGTTTTCCCATGCCCATCATTTTTGCCCTGATTTTGAATTATGTGACGCATACCCGTTTGAAAAAAACGGCGCAGATGATTACATATGCGCCCCATTTCATTTCCATGGTGGTGTACTGTGGTATGATCATGATTTTTCTGGCAAGCGATGGCATTATCAACCAGCTTCTGATGCTTTTGGGCATTGACCCGGTAGGGTTTTTGTCAAAACCGGAGAATTTCCGCCATATTTACGTTTGGTCCGGTGTGCTGCAAAATATCGGCTGGGGTTCCATCATGTATATTTCCGTGCTGACCTCCGTGGGGCCCGAACTGCACGAGGCGGCCACCGTGGACGGCGCTACCCGGTTCCAGCGGCTTTTGTACATTGATTTGCCCTCCATCGTGCCCACCATGGTCATTATGCTGATCATGCGCGCCGGGGAAATCATGGATTTGGGATTTGAAAAGGCGTTCCTTTTACAAAACAGCATCAATTTGGACTATTCGGAAATCATTTCGACATATGTCTATAAGATTGGTATTCAGGGCGGACAGTTCAGCTATTCCTCCGCAATCGGCCTTTTTAACAATGTCATCAATCTGATTCTTTTGGTGGCAGTCAATAAGGTTGCAAGGAAAGTGTCGGATGTGAGTCTGTGGTAAACGGGGGGAATTGGTATGAATAAATGGAAAAGATTATGCCACAAAGACAGGATCTTTTTATCCGTCGTGTATGGCATTGTAATATTGATTTCAGTGATGATTTTGTATCCGCTCTGGTTTGTGGTGATTGCCTCGATCAGTAATCCGGATTTGGTCGCTTCCGGACAGGTCCTTTTTTTGCCGAAAGGAATCACAATGGAGGGCTATAAATATATTTTCAGGGATACAAGAATCTGGACGGGTTACTACAATACGATCCGTTATACGCTGGTGGGAACGCTGATCGCGCTGTTTATCACGGTTCCGGCAGGGTATGCGCTTTCCCGGACGGATATGGCCGGCAGGGGACTGATCATGAAGCTTTTGATTGTGACGAAATATTTTTCGGGCGGCCTGATTCCCACTTACCTTGTGGTCAAAGGGCTGCATCTGGTCAATACGCCCTATGTGCTCATGATTCTGGGTTCTTTTAATGTGTTTAACCTGATTTTGTGCAGAACCTTTTTTGTCAATACCATGCCGATGGAACTGCAGGAGGCGGCGGAAATTGACGGCTGCAGCATTACCCAGTACTTCTTGCGGGTAGTGATTCCGCTGTCAAAGGCGATTTTGGCGATCATGGTGCTGTATTACGCGGTGGGACACTGGAATTCGTTTTTCAACGGCCTGATTTATGTGACGGACAATAGGCTGTATCCGCTGCAGCTGATCCTGCGGGACATTTTGATCACCGGGCAGTCCGTGGATCCTACGACGCTGGATCCGGAGTCGCTGGAACTGATGCGGCAGATTGCGCGCACGATCAAATACGGCGTGATTATTGTCTCTTCCCTGCCGGTACTGATTCTGTATCCGTTTGTGCAGAAGTATTTTGTAAAAGGGGTCATGATCGGCTCCGTAAAAGGTTGAATATGGAAGGAAAAAAGAATATATTGATTTTATATGCAGACCAGCTTTCCCGGAATGTGCTGGGGTGTTACGGCGGAAAAGAAGTGGAAACGCCCTGCATCGACGCCATTGCAGGGGAAGGGCTGCTGCTGGAAAATTTTTATACGCCAAGCGCCGTCTGTACGCCCTCCCGGGGCTGCTTTATGACGGGAAAATATCCCCATCAAAACGGCGCGTATAGAAACGGCGTGCCTGTGGGGCAAAACGAGCATGGGTTTGCGGAAGCGTTTGGGCTTGCAGGATACCATACAGGCTATGTGGGAAAATGGCACCTGGCCGACCACAAGGAACGGCAGGATTCCCTTGGCAGCTACAATCCGCTGGGATTTTCGGATTGGAAATACAAGGTAGAGTTCGGGCACTGTAAGTCCGTTTTTACGGACGGGCAAGGAAATATTTATACAGGGCGGGGCGTGGGGGACTGCCGGTCTTATACCACGGACTGGCTGGCGGACGAGACCGTGCGGTTTTTGGAGGGAAGGGCCGGGCAGGCAGAGCCTTTTGTGTTTATGGTCAGCATGCCGGATCCCCACCAGCCCTTCGAGGTCAGGAAGCCCTATGATACCATGTTTGACCCGCTGGCCCTGACGGTTCCGGAAAGCTTCTATGAAGAAACATTGCCGGATTGGGCAGAATATGACACCTGGGGCAGGCATCACTATTTTCCGGCCGGGATGTTTGAGCGGGAAGGGCATTTGCGCAGGCTCAAGGCCCAGTATCTGGGTGCCGTAAAATGTATCGACGACAATGTGGGAAA